>NZ_JAGGQM010000033.1:3048-28632 GCF_018613295.1 Bacillus sp. ISL-39 | reverse complement strand
TTGTTATACGAGATCTATGTCCCAACCAGCCTCAATCATGTTTCTACAAGTAGGGGGCAAACTGTTTAGCTGACGGGATCCAGGTCCCACGGGCAGTTACGTTTTACCCCGGCTACCGTTATAATAAGACCATATAAAAAAAGGTCAACCAGAAATATTTGCATACCTGGATGACCTTATAATACGAACGAGGCAGTTATGTTGTGCGAAATGTTTCTGGCTTAAATTGAGATTGGTCACAATCATCAGGTAAAGGTCAGGCAGTTCCTTACAGAGCTGAAGGGTTATATCGAAGAATCAAATGATGGGGTAACGCCCTGAAGGGTTCTCTCTTAGTCGAGTAGCACTGGATTTAATAAGAATGATAGTTATAAACTCGGTGAAAAGGCGTGAGAATTTACCGTAATAGGTTAAGCTGACGAAAGCCTACCCGATGGGGTGGTGTAAATCATGATGCTTGAGTTGAATGAATATGGTGAGAATGCGAATAAACCTAAAAGAAAAGGTTAAGCTGGCGAACTTCTGAATGTACGGGTCTAGAACTGCGATACATAGAAATGTGTATATCACCAAATTGTGAGGTTAGCTGTGGGTGAGTAAGAATAACTAATATGAAAATCCATGATACGTTCTAGGCGTATGAATGCTAACAGGCTTACAGGAAGCACCTAAGTTCATTCTATAATAGATATAATTCAACGTTGTAAGCTGATAACGTGGAGGGCTTACTCCCGAAGAAGCGGTGGCAGGGAAAGCAGTAATGACATTAGTTGCTGTATAACTTGTCTTTATGTCAGTGAAAGTGGTGGCACAGTACCAACGAAAGGTCTAATCAGCCTGGAGGGATAGCCACTAGACTAATGAAGAATCATTTAATCATGTAGGGCAAGTCTTTATCGGTTAATAAGGTTCTTGTGAGACTAATAGAGGTTTACCTCGTACTGGAGGCACCGACTTGTTAAAACGGAAGAATTGAGACATGAAGGGCTAAGGTTTCTGAAGTGTTGGTGATTAAATTGAATTGGATTAGTTGGAACGCCGTATGCGGTGAAAGTCGCATGTACGGTGTGAACAGGGGGAAAAGGGAGCGATAACTTCAAACCCTTACCTATCTGTATGAATAAGGATTAGTTTATCTTGAATAAAAAAAGAACAAATATAGTCTCAAATAATAAATCCCACTCTCATTTAATTAGATTCTAAAAGGGATTATTGCCTGTTTTATAGAAATTAAGCCTAAATGGAGAACATGAAAAGGGTGAGTTTGTATCATGTCTGCTGATTTCATCACTTACTATACTAAGAATAAAAAAACTGTCACAGTTCGAGAAGTAACCATATTGGATGCAGAAAGGATGTTATTAGCTGGAACAAAAGCATTAAAGGATGCCCCGTATATGCTAAGTACTGCTGAGGAACTGCAGAAGCTTACTGTTGAAGATATGAAGAAGTTGTTAAAGACTTATGATCAAAATCAGAATAATGTCCAATTTGTTGCTGAAGTTGACGGTGAACTGGTAGGTGCTATTGAATTTAAAAGCGGTGATAAAGAGAAAATTAGCCATCAAGGTTCTTTTGCAATGACAGTGCTCCCTGAGTTTCGTAATTACGGTATTGGAAGAGCATTATTAGCAACATTAATCAATTGGGCCAAAAATAATAGTAGAGTTGAAAAAGTTTGTCTAGAAGTAATGGAAGGTAACCTTGGGGCTATAAATTTATATAAAACGATGGGATTTGTTGAAGAAGGGAGAAAAATAAAAGGTGTAAAATTGGAAGACTGTTATCAAGATTTAATTTTAATGGCTATATTTGTTTAATCTATACATTGTTGAATTTCCAGTCTTGTGATTCAGAAAGGATTAACGCCTTTTTTGTTGAATTCCTTATTGAGCTAAAGAAGCAGAAGAGTGAAACAACGAATATGGGTGAAAAAATTAGTATGTTCTTAAAATGGTTTTTGCTAATCATAGGTTTAGCAGTCATAGTAGGTACTCTGATTTTGGGTATCTCTACGGAACAGTCAGTTCCAGCGGGTGTAGATTTAGGGTTAGAAATTTATTACTTCATTGCCGTTTTAATTGGAGGCTTATTTATTTACTTGAGTACCAGATTTTCTGGAATTCAAAACAAATAGGTCATCATCAACAAACTTCAACTAACTGGTGCTTATGTTTAATACGAACCATTATATTTTAAATCCAAAAATGCAATTAAACTAGAAAAATGGCGTGTCAAAACTGTTGTCAGTTTACACGCCATTTTCATTGTCATTTAAAAGATATGCACCCTAAAACGGAACGGTTTAATAGAAGGGAGCAAACTGTTAATTAAGCCTCAAGACTTGCCATTGGACCAAAGAATTCGAAGTGAATTCTATCTTCTGTAACGTCAAGATCTTTTAATGCTGCGTTGATTGCTTTCATGAATGGTACCGGACCGCAGAAATAGAAATCAGATTGAGCAAGATCCACATTTTCTTTTAGCCATTCTTTCGTAATATAACCTTCAACGTCAAAGCTTTTATTCTCGCGGTCTTCTTCAGTTGGCTGGTCGTAGAATACCACTGAATTCACCTTTGCCTTTGCAGCAGTTGCAGCAACTTCATCTTTCAGTGCATGGACTTTGCCGTTCTGGGCTGCGTGGATGAAAGTCACTTCTTTTTCCGGCTGCAAATCAGCTACTGTGTTCAGCATGCTGACCATTGGAGTCAGGCCAACGCCGCCGCTTAGCAGGACAACTGGTGTATCTTTTTCAGTATCGAGGAAGAAGTCGCCTGCCGGTGCGCTGATTTGGAGGACTTCTCCTTCTTCTACTGTATTGTGAAGGTAATTCGATACCTTGCCATCCGGAGTTTCCATGCCAGCTTCCTTTTTAACGCTGATGCGGTAATAGTCTTTCCCTGGAGCATCCGACAAGCTGTACTGGCGGATATGAGTGAAATCTTCTCCTTCGATTTCAAGCTTGATGCTGATATACTGTCCTGGCTTAAATGAAGCAATTTCCTTTCCATCAACCGGCTTCAGGTAAAAAGAAGTGATAACTTCACTTTCCTCGACCTTTTTCGCAACAATGAATGGACGGAAGTCCTTCCAGCCGCCTTTCTGGGTTGCAGCCTCATCATACATTTCCGCTTCAACAGAGATGAACGCGTCAGCAATTACTCCATATGCAGCTGCCCAGGCATTGATGATCTCATCTGTAGCCGCATCGCCAAGCACTTCCTTAATCGCCATCAGCAAGTGCTTTCCTACGATCGGGTAATGCTCAGGCAAAATGCCAAGACTGCGGTGCTTATGAGCAATCTGGTTCACAACCGGCAGGATTGCTTCAAGGTTGTCGATGTATTTTGCAGCTGCATAGACAGTTCCAGCCAAAGCTCTCTGCTGTCTGCCCTGCTTCTGGTTCGCATGGTTAAAAATATTCAAAAGCTCCGGATGATTTTCAAACATCGTTTTATAAAATACTGTCGTGATTTGTTCACCGTGAACTTCAAGTACTGGTACTGTAGATTTGATGATCTCAATTGTTTTTTGATCTAGCATAATATACACTCCCCCTATGTCTATATCTTCTCGTCGAGGTTTGTTTACCTCATTCCCATAGTGATTATAATAAATTATTTCAGCAGACTAAGTGATTCAAATCACACTATTGTAAAATAGTGCTTTCGAATCGGATTATTGTTTGGTACTTTCTATATTCCAAGCCCGTTTCATGATAAAAATGAACCAGATTTGGAGATATGACTGTTTAGACCAATCATAATTGTATGAAAAAAGGGCTAACAATAGTTTTTAAAGCGATACTTTCACTTTTTATAGTGACTTTTTCATTTTTATAGCGATATTTTCACCTTTTATAGCGACTTTTTCATTTTTATAGCGAGAAGCAAACTTTTATAGCGACTTTTTAACTTTTATAGCGAAAATCAACTTTTTATAGCGAATTGGAAATTATCGCTGATTTTTTCCAGTTATAAAATAATAAAAGCACTGCCTCAGCAGTGCTCTCCGCATTCTAAAACTCAAAACGTTCTTCAAAAACAATTACTTCCTTCATTCTCTTCCTGTTCAGTTCAAAGCCAATACCCGGACTGTCTGGCACCTTGATCATTCCGTTTTCTACTTTGATTTCCGGCATGATGATATCTTGCTCCCAATAACGGTCTGAACCGGAGATATCACCTGGTATCGTAAAGCCTGGGAGCGATGCCAGAGCGATATTTTGCGCTCTGGAAATGCCAAACTCGATCATCCCGCCTGCCCAGACTGGAATTCCTTTGGAATGACAGTAATCGTGAATCCGTTTCGCTTCCCCTAGGCCGCCCACTCGGCCGATTTTAATATTGATGATCTTGCAGCTGCCGAGCTCGATTGCTTTCCTAGCGTCATCAAATGTCACGATGCTTTCATCAAGGCAAATAGGTGTATCAATTTGCTTCTGCAGCGTGGCATGATTAACGATGTCATCAAAACCAAGCGGCTGCTCAATCATCAGCAGCCCGAACTCATCCAGGGCTTTTAAGCGGTCAACATCCTTCAAGGAGTATGCCGAGTTGGCATCAGCCATTAACGGCAAATTAGGATACTGCTTACGAATTTTTGATATAAAGTGAAAATCATCTTCCGGACTGATTTTTACTTTTACCCTCTTGAATCCCTGTTTAAGATAGCCTTCAATTTGTTTAAGTGCTTCCGTTAAACTCGGGTTACCTACCACCACACCTGCAGGGATGGCTTCCGTAGTTCCCCCAATCAGCGCGGATAATGGGACACCCTCTTTCTTAGCTTGTAGATCCCAAAGTGCTGTTTCCAGCCCTGCCTTCGACATATGATTTCTGCGAACGGAACTGAACAAGTCGAAAGCTTGATCAGGGTGGCTGATCCCCTTATTTTTCAAAAGAGGAATTAAATAATCCTTTAGCATATGGTATGAAGTCTGAACGGTTTCCTCGGTGTACCATGGAGATGAAAATGCCACACCTTCACCATAACCTATATAACCATTGCGGTCTTCAACTGCGACGATGATTGCTTCTCTTTCTGTCACTGAACCCAAATGGGTAGTGAAAGGGTGTTTCAATGGCAGTTTAATGATTGATAAATGAACAGCTTTAATGTCCAATGCCATCACCTCCCGCTTCGAGCCACTCACGGAGCTTTCGCCTTAACAGTTTCTTCGCGGCATTCCTTGGCAGGCTGTCAACGAAATAGAATTTTTTCGGAAGCTTGTATTTTGCAAGTTTCCGTTCGCAAAGGGCCAGCAAGTCTTCTTCTGAGGCCCCCGGTTCACTTTTCACAATAAAAGCCACTGGCACCTGTCCCCATTGTTCATCTGGCGCTCCAATCACACCGGCCTCAGCAACACCAGGATAGGAAAGCAGAATGCCTTCGATTTCAGCAGGATAGATATTTTCACCGCCTGAAATGATTAAATCAGAACGGCGGTCAAGGACATATAAAAAACCATCGCAGTCGATATAGCCAATATCACCGGTATGAAGCCATCTTTCGCGGATTTTATCAGCAGTTTCATCGGGGCGGTTCAGGTACCCGATCGTCACATTCGGCCCTTTGACTACAATCTCTCCCTCAGCACCTGAAGGAACCTCCTGGCCATCACCATCAACAATCCGGATTTGGTTAGGAAATAGCGCTTTACCCGCAGATCCAAGTCGTTCAATGCTGTATTCCGGAGATAAGGTCGCAAACTGTGATGAAGTTTCGGTCATGCCATAGGTCTGGAATACAGGGATTTCTTTTTCGAGACAGGACTCCAGCAAAGGAAGCGGTGCTGGCCCTCCCCCAAGCAGCATGCAACGAAAGGATTTCAGCAATCTTCCTGTTCCCAGTTCTTCAAGAATTCGTCTCAACATCGTGCTGACAACGGACATGATGGTTATCTTGTATCGTTCGATATCCTCGATTACCTTTTTTTCGTCAAAAGATGAATGTAAAACAACTGGCATGCCATAAATCTGACTCCTCATCAAAATAGAGTAGCCGCTGATATGGAAGATAGGGACCGTGCAAAGCCACTTATCATGTTCATAAAGACCGAGATTGAGTGCAGACGCATTCGCGCTCCACCAATGGTTGCCATATGTTTGCATGACCCCCTTCGGATTGCCGGTCGTGCCTGAGGTATACATGATTGTCGTGATCTCGTTCAAATCGTATTCTTCAACAACTAAGGAATCACCAACCTCTAGCCGCTTCAGTTTATCAGTACTGACGAATTTGATTCCTGAGTTAATCGAAGTTACTTTATCATCAAAACAGGATTCATATACCAGCACTTCAGCGTCACAATCATCCAACTGCCATGTGAGCTCCTCCGATGTCAGTCGATTGTTCAAAATCACAGCCTTGATCCCGGTCATCTGTAAAGCGTATAAAATGAACACAGATTCCGCTTGATTAGAAAACAGAACCGCTGCCGTAGATCCTTTATGTAAACCCAGTGTTCCAAGCTTGCCAGTATAAGCTTTCGCTTCTTCAAAAACTTCCGAAAACGTATATGTGCGCCCCTCAAAGACCAGTGCTTCTCGATGGGGAGACAGTTCTGCCCGCTTTTTCAGCCAGTTTGGCATGGTTTCAGTCATCGATGTCACCTCTTCTCTACATACTAAAACAGCTTGATGGAGGTCCATCAAGCTGTTGCAGTTTTAAAATCGTATTGCTTATCGTACCATGTTTGCCGTCCTCATTATTAGGCCCTTTTTGTGAGTTTCCAGAACGAAAAGAGCTATACATGAGGGAGCAAGCAACAAGTAACGAAAAGAGCTTAATCAAGGGAATCTTGGGAACTGGCCGAAGTCTGGCTTGCGCTTTTCTTTGAACGCATCGCGTCCTTCTTTTGCTTCTTCTGTTGTGTAGTAAAGCAATGTTGCGTCCCCTGCCATCTGCTGAAGTCCAGCAAGACCATCAGTATCAGCGTTCATCGCAGCTTTCAAGAAACGAAGTGCTGTCGGGCTCTTCTCAAGGATTTCCTCACACCACTTGAGTGTTTCTTCTTCAACCTGATCAAGAGGTACAACTGTGTTGACAAGACCCATGTCCATAGCTTCCTGGGCATTGTACTGACGGCATAAGAACCAGATTTCGCGAGCCTTTTTGTGGCCGACGATTCTTGCAAGGTAGCCTGAACCGTAACCAGCATCAAAGCTACCTACTTTAGGGCCTGTCTGGCCGAAGATTGCATTATCAGCCGCTATTGTCAGGTCACATACGACATGAAGCACATGTCCGCCGCCGATTGCGTAACCTTTAACCTGAGCAATTACCGGTTTAGGGATCACACGGATCAAACGCTGAAGGTCAAGGACATTCAAGCGAGGAATCTCATCTTCACCAACGTAACCGCCATGTCCGCGGACTTTCTGGTCTCCGCCTGAGCAGAATGCATCGTCTCCAGCACCAGTAAGCACGATTACGCCAACGCTTGAATCATCACGTGCATAAGCAAATGCATCGATCATTTCCATAACCGTTTTAGGACGGAAAGCGTTGCGCACTTCCGGGCGGTTAATGGTAATTCTAGCAATGCCATTATATGTTTCATACAGAATATCTTCATACTTGCGTTCAGAAACCCATTCAACTGTCATTTAGACAACCTCCTATTATGTATTCGACAAAAACTCACTTACTATTGTACCAAATTTTTCACGTTCTTCCACATGAATTGCATGGCCGCAGCTATTTATAGTCAAATGTGTCGGATTTGGGAGTATGGAAGCCATTTCTGCGGCTATTTTACAGAACTTTTCATCAAGCTCCCCTGTAATCAGAAGGGTCTCGAAATCGAAGTTCTCCAGATGGTCCCACCATGAAGGCTGGGCTCCTGTCCCCATTCCCCTAAGACTGTTAGCCAGTCCAACAGGATCATTCCTCAGTCTTTGACTTCTTATTTGTTCCCTTACTTCAGCCGTAAGATTCAGCTGCGACTGAAATAGCGGGATCGATTCCCAAAAAGTGATGAATGGTTCCAGACCTTCATGCTCGATTTTACCTGCCAATTTGTAGTCCTGCTGAATTCTCGCATCACGCTCCTCTAAGTTGACCAACCCTGGTGTCGTGCTTTCAAGAACCAGCTTCCTTACTCTCTCTGGATACAGACTCGCAAACGTGATCGCCGTCCTGCCACCCATTGAGTACCCAAGGAAATCCGCTTTTTCAATGCCCAGCTGGTCTAAAAGCACTTTTAAATCATTTGCGGCATTCTGGATGTCATATCGCTCCGTATCGCCTGGCGATTCAGTCTCGCCATGTCCAATAAGGTCAACCATCAAAAGCTTTGAATGCTTCCCCCACATAGGACAAAACGGCTTCCAAGTAGAAGCCGCGCCAGTAAATCCATGAAGCAACACAAGGGGAAAACCATCGCCGCACTGCTCGACATGATATCGTACGCCGTTGATCAAGGTCTTCATTTTGTGTCACCTTTTAGCATAGAAGTTATTTCCCGGGAAACAGAATTCCACAAATCTCGATGTTCCTTCAGGTTGGAATCCCTCATTGTCCTGATTTCCATCACTTTTAAGCCGCTAATCTCTTGGTTTTTGGCAAAGGTCCCTGAAAAGTGCTCCCAATCTTTGATTAAATCATATTTCCCGTTGTACATTTCGACAACATGGCTGAAATCCAGGTCCAATGGTGTACCGAAAAGCTTTTCAAAATGCTTCGGTTCCTTTGCCTGAGGCAGGAACGAGAAGATTCCTCCGCCATTATTGTTGATCAGCAAAATATTGATATTGATATTATATAATTTTGAAGCCAGTAAGCCATTTAAATCATGATAGAATGTCAGATCGCCCAATACAAGGTAGCATGGCTGCGATACACTTGCTACACCAAGTGCGGTGGAGACAATACCGTCGATTCCATTCGCCCCTCTGTTTGCCATTACCTTGATATTCTTTTTATTTAATAGGAAGAACGAATCAAGGTCCCTGATAGGCATGCTGTTTCCAACAAATAATGTTGAGCCTTCTGGAAGCATTTCAGTAAGCTGCTGGAATAGCTTGCCTTCACTTAACTCCTCAACTTGAGAGATAGCCGATAATTGTTCTTTGGCGAGTTCATTTAGAGAGCGCCATTTTTCGAGATAGTCAGACTTGCCTGCTGGTGAAGCAGCCTCGCTAAGTTTTGTACAGAACAAAGCCTCGTCGCAGTACAGCATATCAGAGGCTGACATCGTAGGCTCACGCCAGCCTGCACCGCTGTCGACAACGAATTGGCGTGCATTACGGTTTTCCTTTATAAAAATAGTCAGAGCTTTAGAAATTGGCATTGCTCCAAATCGGATGATGACATCAGGCTTCAGCGATTCCTTGGCATCTTCATTTCTTAAAAAAGCATCATAGGCATCAATGATGTGTTGTCCATCATGCTCTCCGCTGCGCAATTGTGACAGGGGATCCGCGATGATCGGAAACTGTAATCTGTCTGCAAGAGCAATGACTTCCTCAGTAAATTCACTGTTGTCGAGCTGCCCGCAAACAATAATCCCTTTCTGATAGCAAGAGATATCCTCACTGATCGCAGCAAACGTTTGATCTGATAGACTGAGGTGGCCGGTCTCGATTTCCACATAACCGCCAACGCGCTCAGGCAGCTCGAACAAGTTACCATCCATTAGCGGAATCAATGGCTCCCTGAATGGGAAATTCAGATGGACTGGTCCTTGCGGATAACTTGCTGCAGTAGCCGCTGCCCTTCCGCAAACAGTTCTCGCATAGCGAATCATATCCTCCGTTTTTTCAGGCGGTGCCATTTCGACAAACCATTTTACATTTGTGCCGTACAGATGAATCTGGTCAATCGCCTGCGGCGCACCGACATCACGCAATTCATGCGGCCGGTCTGCTGTCAGGACAATCAGCGGTATCCTTGAAATACTGGCTTCAATCACCGCTGGATAATAGTTCGCCGCAGCAGTACCCGAGGTACAAAGCAAGGCGACAGGCTTTTGGGTAGCCTTTGCAATTCCAAGTGCAAAAAAGGAAGCAGATCGCTCATCGACCTGGATATGGATACGCAAGTCTGGGTGCTCAGCCATAACCAATGCCATTGGCGTTGACCTCGAACCAGGACTGATGACAACATCCTTTACACCCGTTTTCGATAATTCTGCAACAAATGCTGCGATATAAGCTGTTAAACCTTCCTGGTGGCTCATGTGATCTTTCCTCCAAGTGCTGTAAGCATCGGCCGGAACTTGATGCTAGTCTCTTTATATTCACTATCGGCATTTGAATCTGCCACGATGCCGCAGCCGGCAAATAGTGATACTTCATTTCCCTGAATCAGGCCTGAGCGGATCGCTACGGCAAATTCACCATTTCCCTGATAATCCATCCAGCCAACAGGTGCAGCATAAAGGCCTCTGTCCAGCTGTTCGATTTCCCTGATCTTCTCGATCGCTGCCTGCTTCGGCAACCCGCCCAATGCAGGAGTCGGGTGAAGTCTGTCCACTAAATGAAGAAGTGATGTCCCTTCCCGATTTTTACCGATGACAGGTGTATACAAATGCTGAATATATCTCATTTTCATCAAAACAGGCTTTTCAGGAAGAATCACCTGATCACAGGTTTCTTCCATTGCACCCCTGATCATATCCACCACATATTGGTGTTCAATCAGGTTTTTCTGGTCTGTTAAGAGTTCCTCACCAAGCTTTTCATCTTCTTCAGGAGTATTCCCCCTGGCGATCGAACCTGCCAGGCAGGCTGAGAACAGACTAGCCCCATCCTTTTTGACCAATCTTTCGGGAGAAGCTCCGATAAAGCAGTCACCATTGGATTCAAAAGCAAATGCAAAACTTTCTTGTTGATTCTCCAAAAGGTTCGCCAGAACACTTTCTGCCTGGACTTCATCTGTAAAATGAAGACGAAGCTCCCTCGCAAGCACGACTTTCTTCAATTCGCTATTTTCAAAACCGTCTACAACATCAGTTACTGTCTGCTTCCACGCCTCAGGATCGATTTCGATAATATCCTTAAAATCAAGCCTGGCTAGCGCTGGTTTCTGTCCAGCCTTCGAAAGAACCTCTTCCCTCTCCCGTGTGACTTTATCAAATAGTGACATATCATCATGCTGGGTGCAGACTACATTGGTTGTAAAATAAGCCTCTCCCTTTACAATCGTCAGCATATATTTTGGAATGTGGAAAAGAGCTTCCGAAAATTTGGACCATAAGCCTGTTTTCTTCTTCAGAGGATCAAAGGTAAATCCACCAAGCATCGATGGCCCCGTTCCATTTACATTATATTTATTAAAAACCAATGCCGTATCCATGAAGCGCTTCCACTCTTTTTCAACATGAAAAAAGCGGTCAGCTCCCTGATCCGACTGTATTTGTCCGCATATACCCAATCCAGTAAGGAAGTGTTCCCCTTCAGGATCCTTCCAGAAAAAGCGTTCTCCAAAAAACTTTTCCCTGCCTGAAGCAAAAAAATAAAAAGGATCTATAGTATTTATTCTATGGACTTCGCTGACCAAAACCGACTGAGATTGTCCTTTGGCCCGCTCAATCGCCTCAAGAATTCCCTGTCTAAGTTCTGTTTCCTGAATGGCAACCAAAATTATCCCCCCAATAACAGCCTCTCATCTGTTATCACACGTTTTAAAGCTTATTTTAAGATACACCTCATACACCACGATGTCAACGATGGTGGGCTTTTCTAACCTTTTATCATCCTTATTATATATATTGCACGCAGACAGCTGAGGCAATCTGGAAAAACCATCCTCATTATACGTGAAAATACTAATTGACAGTGTATATGTGAATATCTACACTAATAATTGTAAGGTAATTTAGCCTAGATATGAAAGGTCTTTTTGACAATTTTGGTTCTTTTAGATAAAATATTAAGGTTTGATAGATTGATATAATAAGGGAGAGAATTAGTTATGCAACCACAGCTACAGCCTAGTTCTTCACCAGCAGTCAATGGCGCAGACTGGAGAGTCTGGTGGCAGCTTACACGGCCGCACACTTTGACAGCCGCATTTGCACCTGTCCTTCTGGGGACTGCTTTAGCGATAGAATTCAGCGGTGGAATCCATTGGGGAATGTTCCTCGCAATGTTAATAGCCAGTCTGTTGATTCAGGCAGCAACGAATATGTTCAATGAGTATTATGATTTTAAACGCGGACTTGATAATGAAAACTCTGTTGGAATCGGCGGGGCAATCGTCCGTCACGGCATAAAACCTAAAACGGTACTGAATCTAGCCTTTGGCTTGTATGGTATCTCAGTCCTTCTTGGCATATATATTTGCATGAGCACCAGCTGGTGGGTCGCTGCTGTCGGAGTCGTTTCCCTTGCAGCCGGTTACCTTTATACTGGCGGTCCATTGCCGATTGCCTACACACCTTTTGGCGAGCTAGTGGCAGGATTTTTCATGGGTGTACTGATCATCCTTATTTCCTTCTACATCCAGACAGGCACGGTAACTCCTACTAGTGTACTTGTTTCTTTTCCTAGCTTTTTGCTTGTTGGCGCAATCCTGCTTGCGAATAATATTCGTGACCTTGATGGCGACAAGGAATTTGGCCGGAAGACACTGGCGATCCTGCTAGGACGAAAAGGCGCAATCAGGCTGCTAGCAGGAATGTTCATTGTATCCTACGCCTGGGTAATCGGCCTGATTATTGCAGGTGTGGTATCACCTTGGCTCGCGATTGTCGCCCTCAGCATTCCTAAAGCTGTAAAAGCAACGAAGGGATTCATCGGAAAATCGAATCCGTTGCAAATGATGCCGGCTATGGCTAACACAGCAAAGACCAACACCATTTTCGGCTTACTTCTATCAGTAGGCATTTTCATCAGTTGGATATAGTCACCTTCGAGAAGCTTCTGCCTTTGGCGGAAGCTTTTTCTATGTTTCTTACCATCACGAGCGGGTATTTAGTACGTATGACACGAATCAAAACTAAGGATGTGTAATCATGCTGACAAATGACCAGCTTACCCAATTGAAGCAAACCCTTATAGATGAAAAAGAAACACTTATTTCGCAAATAGATAACAATGAAGAGGAAGGTTATCTGGAAGGCAGCCAAAGGGAGGCAACCGGAGAGCTTTCTTCATACGATAATCACCCTGCTGACAGCGGAACAGAACTGTTTGAGCGAAGCAAAAATCTCGCTTTGGACGAGCATTTTGATGGCCAGATGGAAAAAGTGGAAAATGCGCTGAAGGCTATTGAAGATGGTACGTACGGTAAATGCGCAGAGTGCGGTAAGGAAATTCCTTTTGAACGACTGGAAGCAGTTCCGTATACTTTATATTGTGTTGAGCATTCCACAGAACAAACTCTTTCAAATGACCGCCCAGTTGAAGAGGAAGTTCTGGAATATACTCACGAAGCAGATTTCGACCGCAGACAAAACGAAGAAATGGCCGATAACAGGAACAGCTTTAATGATGTAGCTGAATTCGGTACATCTGAAACACCATCTGACCTTACCGGTGATCATGAAGATTATAATAAGCTCTATATTGATAATGAAAAAGAACGAGGGTTCACAGAAGACTTCGAGTCTTTCAGCGCCACAGATATCGAAGGTGATGACCGCCATGTTTTCCAGAGTGACAGCGAAGAGGAATACGAAGAAATGCTCGACGAAGCCGACATGGAGTCCGAGTTGGGTGATATCCCTTATAAAGAGGGAGATAGTTATATCAATGATGATAAGAAAAAAAATAACGAATAGACAACGGCCTCAGTTCGATTTTATGGACTGAGGCTTCGTTTTGCAGTCGATTTAAACTCATTTGGAAAATAAGCGCAACATTAAAAACCATTGAAGACCTGAAATTTTATTTTTTAAGAAAACATGGCATCAATATCCTCTATTGGATACCTAAATTTCTATTTTTTTGAAAATCAGGGCACCAATAAGCCCGCCTGGCAAAATTAATTGAATCTCTCTGCTAAGTGGATGGGATTCTTCAATTCACTTTCCGTTTTCCACAACGACACTGCTGCTAATTGGCATCCCTCTATAAGCCAATGCCCCGTGATTGTTTGAATTGAGTGTAACCATAATTTCGTTGTCACCTTTTTTCAAAGTGTCCAAATTATAAAAATGTCCGTACAGCCGATTGATTTTTTTGCCGTTCACATAAATATGGGCATGGCCCTCGTTAAAACTAGGATCATCGCTCCCTACCTTTTCTGGAGCGAACCTAAAATGAGTAGTATCAACACTTAGTAACCATGTGCCTGACATGTCCTGGGTGACGTTTAAATTCACTGATGGTACTTGGTAACCCTCTGGAATTTCAACATAGTCATGCTGCATATGGTTCGCTGAATAGGGATTGTGCTCATTATTACTTGTAAAATAAAGAAAGAACACAATGAACGATATAAAAAAAACTAAAAAACTCTTCCACCTTTCCAATTCTGCATCCCACCTTTACGCATCTTGTTCCAGCCGCTTAATCATCAATCCGATGACCACTAACAGAGCACCAATCGCCAAAAATGCCAGGTCGTACATCAGAGGGTTATCTGCCAATGGCTTGACTCGATGCACTTGCAGAATATGATGATCAATAATTCCTTCAACGAGATTGAACGCTCCCCCGCCGATGAATATCCCTCCCAGGAATATTCTCCAACTGGAGCCAAGCTGATTTTTCCGAGCATCCTGAAAGATTTTCACACCGCCCCAGAGGAGCTTCGCAGAAAACAATGCGGTAAATAAGCCGTCTGTAAAAATCTCCAGCTGAATATTGTCGCTAAGAACCATATGGTGCCACTGGAGCAGCTGGTGGAACACAATTCCATCTATCGCGCCCAGTAATCCTAAGCCCAGGATCAATCCGGCAATGAATAAATTCTTATTTTCTTTTTTCAAAAAAACACCCTCTTAGAGAATTTCATACTATCTCGATTAGTGCCCAAAAATTCGCGATATTATACGGCAAAACAAAAAAAGATTGGAGAGCATTCTCCAATCCTATTGGAGAGCATCCACCAATCCTATTGGAGAGCACTCTCCAACCTCGTTACCACTATTTACTCCGCTTCCATCGCATCTGCTTTTGTTTCGTGGACAGTTCCGAATGGATGCTCAGGCGGTGCATAGATTACATATACTTTTAGCTTTGTATCGCCGATATTTGTCACGTTATGCCATTTTCCCTCAGGAATCAAAATGGCAAAGTCATCAGAGACCCTCGCTTCAAAATCGAGGTTATCTTTGCTGTCCCCCATTTGTACGAATGCTTCTCCTTCTTCTACTCGGATGAATTGGTCACCGGTTTCATGAATCTCCAGTCCAATATCATCACCGATATCAATATTCATAACAGTCACTTGCAGGTTCTTCCCCGTCCAAATGGCAGTCCGGAATGTTTCGTTTTGCAGGCTTGCTTCTTCGATATTTATAGTAAATGGCTCATTCCCAAAATCTGTTAATTGTATGCTTCCTTCTTGCCTTAAACAGCCAAATCTTGTTGCATGCTCGATTTCATCTGCAAATGCCCTAAAGAAGACATTACCTACCGGAAGATATTGAGTCAGCAAGTAACTATTACGATATTCATGATAATCTTCGACTTCTGCTTCATATGCCTTTTGCAAACCTTCCTGATAAGACCGGAAATCCACTTGTTCAATCTGATACTGCGGCGATTGTCCCGTTAGTGTGACAAACAGGTCGGTAAATTGCTTTAAGTGAACTTGCTTATCCTCCAAAGCCTGCTGTATCGCTTTCTTATGCCTTTGATTTGGGGCAAATTCCGCCAGGCGACCGTAAAAATCAACTGCTGAAGCTTCTCCTTTTATTCCAGCAAGCAGCGCTTCAAGAACTTGCTGATGGCTATTTTGGCTCGATCTTGCCATAAAGTCTGGGCTATATACACTTGAGTAGGCATATGGATAGGAATAGGATGGAACGTTATACAAATTGCTCATTCCCTTCACAGGTTTTATCAACCCATCCTATGCCCAATGCCCAGGAAACGTACATTGTTCGAATTATGGACAAGAATATTCCTGCTGCAGAATCCCAAACTAAGAGTACTTTTTAGAAATGGAGTTAAACGATGAGTATTATTCTAGCCTTACTGGCCGCGTTATTTGCTTCCTTTACTGCCATTCTCGCTAAAATCGGAATCGAGGATGTCGATTCAAATCTGGCAACTGCCGTCAGAACGATTGTAGTCGTCATCATGGCCTACGTTATGGTCTTGATAACCGGTCAAACGGAAAACATAATGGAAGTATCAACAAAATCATTCATTTTCCTTGTGCTCTCTGGATTGACGACGGGTCTTTCCTGGCTTGCGTTTTTCAAAGCAATCCAGATCGGGGATGTTTCCAAAGTAGTACCGATCGATAAGGCCAGTGTCGTATTGACGATCCTGTTATCATTCATCGTATTAAGGGAGCCTGCAACAATGCCAGTTGTGGCTGGTGGGGTCATTATATCTATTGGAACCTTTGTACTGATCGGAAAAGACAAAAAGAAGAAGAAGCAGAGGAAGAAGGTTTTCAATACCAAATCATATATTTTTCTCGCCATCATATCAGCAGTCTTCGCCGCCCTGACCAATATCCTCGCTAAAATAGGAATTGAAGATGTTGATTCGAATGTGGCCACGTTTATCAGAACAGTGGTGATCATTATTTTTGCCTGGGGAATTGTGTTTTTCCAGGGGACTGTGAAGCAGCTCAAGAGAATCTCCAGGAAATCCTACATATTCCTAATCCTGTCTGGCGCAGCAACTGGCTTCTCATGGTTATGTTATTTCGCAGCACTGGCAATCGGCAAAGTAAGCATCGTCAATCCAATTGATAAATTCAGCGTCGTATTGACGATGATCCTGAGTTTCATCATTTTAAAAGAAAAACCAACCAAATCCACCATTGCAGGTGCTGTACTGATCACGATAGGAACTGCGTTGTTGATTTTATAGAGGGGATGAATAGTGATTGATGCTATTATAGTGCTTTTCTGGTTCGCGCTGACCTCTTTTTTAGCTTATAGAATCTTTCTATGTGCCCTTTTGGCGTTAACACGACTTCATTTGGCCTAAAGAACTTTTCTATGTGCCCTTTTGGCATTCCCCAACCTTAATTGGGCCTATAGAATTCCCGTTAAGCTTTCAATCCATAGAAATTAGCAAAAAGGGCCAAATCGTCCAACGATCTGACCCAATGCTGCTTAAACTTTTAAAGCTGATTGTACCTTCCAGATTTGGTCGGCATACTCCATAATGGTCCTGTCACTGGAAAAATAACCTGACTTAGCTATATTAACAAGGCTCTTCTGCAGCCAAGCGTTTCGGTCCAAATAACTCCGGCTGACATCCTGGTGTGCCTCTGCATATGAAGCAAAGTCCCGTAAAACAAAATACTGGTCGTTATGGCCGAGCAGCGTGTCAAAGATTTCATTAAAATGGTTTTCTGTATCCGGGAAGAATCCATTGACCAGCTGATCGACCACTCCCCGGATCCTCTCATCATGGTGATAATATTCGAGTGAATGGTAGCCGCCATTGTTCTGGTAATCCAGAACTTCCTCTGCGGTCAACCCGAATAGGAAGATATTCTCCCTGCCGACCAAGTCGGTGATTTCGACATTGGCGCCATCAAGTGTTCCAAGTGTCAAAGCACCGTTCATCATGAATTTCATATTCCCTGTCCCGGAAGCTTCTTTGCTTGCGGTTGAGATTTGTTCACTGATATCCGCTGCCGGAAAAATTTCCTCTGCCAGAGATACCCGGTAATTTTCAAGGAAAACAACCTTAAGCTTGCCATTCGTTGCCGGGTCATTGTTCACCTTGTCAGCAACACTGTTAATGAGTTTAATCACCTTTTTGGCAAAATAGTAACCAGGTGAAGCCTTTGCCCCGAAAATAAAGGTACGCGGATACAGGAGTGCTTCAGGATCCTTTTTCAAAGCATTATAAAGATGCATGATGTGCAGGACATTCAGCAGCTGCCGCTTATAAGCGTGAAGCCTTTTTACCTGGACGTCAAAAATTGATTCCGTATCAACCTGAATCCCTGTCTTATCCAAAATCCTCTTCGCCAGACGTGCCTTGTTTGCCTGCTTAATTCCGTGCAGCTTTTCAAGAAAAGCAGAGTCATCCCTAAACCGCATTAACTCCTCCAAATTTTGAGGTGAAGAGACCCAGTCACTACCAATGGCCTCTGTAATCAATCCGGACAAGCCAGGATTCGCTTTCAGCAGCCAGCGGCGGTGGGTGATTCCATTTGTCTTATTATTGAAGCGGTCAGGATAAAACTGATAAAACAGGTTCATCTCACGGTTTTTCAGGATATCGGTGTGAAGCTGTGCAACCCCATTGACACTATGGCTCCCGACAATGGCGAGCGGCGCCATCCGCACCTCGTCATGAGCGATGATCGCCATGCCCTCAACCCTGGCCCAATCTCCTGGATACTGATCCCAAACCTGCTTGCAGAAGCGCTCATTGATTTCCTCGACAATCATGAAAATGCGCGGAAGCAGCGGCTTGAAGATTCGGATCGGCCATCTCTCCAGTGCCTCAGCCAGTGTCGTATGGTTCGTATAGGAGAGCGTCTGGACGGTGATATCCCACGCATCGTCCCAGCCAAGACCTTCCTCATCCATCAAGATCCTCATCAGCTCTGGAACGGCAATCGCCGGGTGAGTGTCATTAATATGGATACTTACATAATCGTGGAACTCTAGCAAACTCTTATTCTTCTTTTTAAAAGATTTCACGATCGCCTTTAGACTGGCGGCGACAAGGAAATATTGCTGCTTGAGGCGAAGGATTTTCCCCTCATCATGCGTGTCATCCGGATACAAAAATTCAGAAACTGACTCAGTATCCTTCTTGTATTTAAAAATATCCGCGTTTGCCGGGAACCTTGATGGCTCTGCATTCCAAAGCCTCAATGTATTTACAGTCTGCGTCTCATAGCCGATGACAGGCAGGTCATATGGTACTGCCATGATTGTCTCAGCGTTCAGATGCCTGAAAACAAGCCGGCCATTCTCCATCCTGCTTTCGATTTCACCCCAGAACGGGACCTCGACTGCATCATCCGTTTTGCGTATTTCCCAGACATGACCATGCCTTAGCCATTGCTCAGGAAGCTCCACTTGATAGCCATCCACTATTTTCTGCTCGAATAGACCGTGTTTATAGCGGATTCCACAGCCATGTCCTGGCAGGTCGAGAGAAGCAAGGGAATCAAGGAAGCAGGCAGCCAGGCGGCCGAGACCGCCATTGCCAAGCCCGGCATCCGCCTCGATTTCCTCCAGTTGATCCAGCTCAATGCCCAGCTCCCCGAGCCCTTCGCAGACCACTTTTTCCACTCCTAAATTAATGAGGTTATGCCTCAGAAGCCGGCCCAGCAGGAACTCGATCGATAAGTAATAAACCTGCTTTTTCGCGCCGGTACGATATAGTTCATTTGTCTTAATCCAATCAGAACTTACATGCTCCCTGATCATATGCCCGAGAGTCTGGAACTGCTCCCGGCTCGTGCTTTCTTCAAAGCTTGTTCCAAACATCATCTCGAGTTTTTTCAAGAAAGAATTTTTGAATTGGGGAACACTAGAAAACATGCGATTCACTCCTTGAGATGAGATCGGAATATAATTCTTCGTACTGTCTGGCAGACTGTGCCCAACTGTAGTCTGTCTCCATAGCATTTTTCGCCAGCTTAAGCCATTTTTCGCGCTCATGGTAAAAAGACAGCGCCCTTTCAAGCGTAAACAGCATGTCATGGGCGTTAAAGTTTGCAAAGGTAAATCCATTGCCTTCATCGTTAAATTCATTGTAAGGCTGGACAGTATCGTTCAGGCCCCCAGTTTCTCTTACAACAGGAATGGACCCATAACGCATCGCGAGCATCTGGCTTAGCCCGCAAGGTTCAAACTTGGAAGGCATCAGGAACAAATCGGAGCCTGCGTAGACTTGATGGGCCAAATTCTCATCAAAGCCAATGTATACGCCACACTGCTCAGGGTAACGCCCTGACATTGCCCTGAAAAATTGCTCAAACTCAGGGTCGCCTGTTCCCAGCACTACCAGCTGCATTCCAGTCTCCATGATTTCATGGAATACTCCCCTGACCAAATCAAGACCCTTCTGCTTCGTCAGCCTTGTGATCATCGCCACAACAGGGATTTCCTCGTTCTCCGGCAAACCGAACTCACGCTGTACTTGAAGCTTGTTTTCGACTCTTCTTTCGAGTGAGTCCACTCCGAAATTGGCGTGCAATCCAGGGTATGTTTCAGGGTCGTATAAATCGTGATCAATCCCATTCAAAATCCCGGATAAGTCCTCGCTTCTTTTCCGCAGAATGCCATCCAGCTTTTCACCATAAAAATCGGTCTGGATTTCTGCCTTGTACGTAGGACTGACCGTAGTGATATGGTCAGCAGCAATTAAAGCTGCTTTCATGAAGTTGGTGTTCCCGAAAAATTCCAGCTGCTCTTCATTGAAATAACGGCTGTCAATCTGCAGCAGGTCCCCCAATACCTCTGGAGGGAAAATTCCCTGGAACTGCAGATTATGAATCGTGAAGACGGACCTGATCAATCCGTATCCGGGCCGCTTATAGTACTCAGTCCTGAGTAAAAATGGAATCATCCCTGTATGCCAGTCATGGCAATGGATGACATCAGGGTAAAATTCGATTTCTGCGATACATTCCAGGACAGCCCTGTTAAAAAACGCGAACCGTTCCCCATCATCATAATGCCCGTAAAGACTATCGCGCTTGAAATAATACTCATTATCTACAAAATAGAAAGTAACACCATCGTGCTTAAGAGTCTCAATGCCGCAATATTGTGAGCGCCAGCCTAGCTGCACATTACACTCTTTCACTTTCTTCATGTCAGAGCGGAATTGCTCGGGAATCAACCCATATTTCGGTAAAATCACCCGGACATCCGCCCCCAGCTTTTTGAGTTCCTTCGGAAGCGATCCCGCTACATCCGCAAGTCCGCCTGACTTAATGAACGGAACACATTCCGATACGGCAAATAAAACCTTCACGGCCTGCTCCCCACTCCCTGGACTGTACCCTTGCGGATGACAGCCGGTGACTCTGCTGGCGCTGTAATCACTGTCCCTGCTTCGATTCTTGCATCCTTATCAACAATCACTGAATCCAATAGACAATTCTCCTTAATTTGTGTCTTCTGCATGATGATGCAATTGCGGATGACGGTACCTTTGCCGATTTTTACCCCGCGGGAAATGATGCTGTTTTCTACCGTGCCCTCGATCATTCCGCCATTGGCAACCATTGAATTTCGTACTGATGCGTCCACATCATAACGGGTCGGCGGCTCATCCTTTACCTTGGTCAGGATTGGCCTTTCTTTCGGGAATAACTCTTTCCAAACCTCAGGCTTCAGCAGATCCATGCTGGTCTTGAAATAATTTTCAATCGTATCAACCATTGAAGCATAGCCTTTAAAATTGTAATAACAGAGATGGAACTGGCTATCGCGGTCGGTCACGACATCCCTCATATTCGAGTACCCAGTTTCATTTCGCATCATAATCAAATCCATCAACAATGTCTTCTTGACGAGGTATACACCTAGTGATTTGCCTTCCTTCTGGACCTCAGTAATGTCGCATCCGGATTTGATATGCCAATCAATCAGCGGCTGGAAATCCATATTAAAAACCGTATAGGCATTCGAAATCAGCGCATACTCCTGGGTACTGCGTTCAAAGAAGTCTATATTGTCAGCAAAGTGGTCAAGAGTGCCGATTCCTGTATAATGTTTATCCAGGTTAGGGGCAGGGAAGAAAAATAGTCCATCCCTTTTCCGGTTAAGATCCCAGTTCCTGCCTGACCCTAAATGGTCCATCAGCGACCTGTATTGAAATTTAGGAAAAATAGCCACACTCTGGATTCCCGAGTTGACCATATTGGAAAGGATAAAATCAATCAGCCTGTATCGCCCGCCGAATGGGATGGCTGCCACTGACCGATGAACGGACAGTTCCTGGAGATCATCGTGGACAGTTGTCGCATCTATTACTCCTAATAATTGTTTGTTCATTTCTTTTTCCTCCCGAATCGGTTCAATTGGATTGCAATTCTCCGATTGTTTCTTCAGATACTAGTGTAATGTCATTTACGCTCTCGCCCGGCCTGATGATTGTTCCATCCGGAACATAGACTCCTGGGGATACAATCGCCTTTTCAATCACACAGTTGTGTCCGATAACAGCATCCGGCATGATTACGGTTTCCTTTACAACCGCTCCCTTTTTTACGGTCACTCCCTGGAAAACTACCGTCCTGGAAACCTCCCCTTCGATTTTGCACCCCTCATTGACCAGCGACTCTGTCACTCCGCCTTCTGGACAAATATATTGAGGCGGCTGGTTAGGGTTCACAGAGTAAATACGCCATGAATGATCAAAAAGATTCAATTCGCAGTCCTTATCCAATAAATCCATATTCGCTTCCCAAAGACTTTGAACAGTCCCTACATCTTTCCAGTAGCCTTTAAAAGGATAGGCAAATAATTTAATATTTTCTTCGATTAACAGAGGAATGATATCCTTGCCGAAATCATGGCTGGATTCAGGATTCTGGTCATCTCTTATCAGATATTCCCTTAATACGCTCCATTTAAAAATATAAATCCCCATCGAAGCCAGATTATTTTTCGCCACATCAGGCTTTTCCTCAAATTCAGTAATCCGCAGGTCAGAATCCGTGTTCATGATCCCGAAACGATTCGTCTCTTCCCATGGCACTTCAATGACGGAAATCGTCACATCGGCCCCTTTTTCAATATGATGTTCGAGCATCAATTCATAATTCATTTTGTAAATATGGTCACCGGAGAGAATCAACACATATTCCGGATCATACTGGTCAAGATAATTCAGGTTCTGGAAAATCGCGCTTGCCGTGCCTGAATACCACTTTACTTCGGAACTTTCAGCATAAGGCGGCAGAACCGTCACACCGCCATCCTTCCTGTCAAGGTCCCATGCGCTCCCAATGCCAATATAAGAATTGAGCAGGAGCGGCTGGTACTGCGTCAATACACCCACTGTATGGATTCCAGAGTTCGTGCAATTGCTTAAAGGAAAATCAATGATCCGGTATTTGCCTCCAAAAGGGACAGCTGGCTTAGCGAGATTCTTCGTCAGTGAGTGCAGCCGGCTTCCTTTTCCTCCTGCCAACAGCATTGCTACGCATTTCTTCTTTTGCATGATTGTTTCTCCCCTTTCTTTTTATAACAGGACGTAAAACTGAGATTCCGAATGGAGAAATACTCATCTCTATAGAATATGGCCTACCATGGAAGGCTATTTCTTCCGCTTTCAAAACTTTTTTGTTTATTACACCTGACCCGCCAAAGCCTGCAGCATCACTGTTCAAGATCTCACGATATTCGCCATTCTTTGGGACACCAATTCGATAGTTGCTATATACTTTCTCAGAAAAGTTGCATACGATGACTAGAATTTCTTCAGGATTCTTTCCTTTTCTGATAAAAGAAAAAATCGACTGTTCCCGGTTGTCAGCATCGACCCATTCAAAGCCTTCATAGCTTTGATCAACCTCATACAACGGTTTTGACCGCTTATACAATTTGATAAGTTCCTTATTGAAATGGTTCAGCTTCTCATGCATTTCATAATCGAGCAGATTCCAGTCAAGCTGTTCCCTGTCCTTCCATTCCGAAAACTGCCCAAATTCAGTCCCCATGAATGTCAGCTTCTTTCCGGGATGCGCAACCATGAACCCGAGCAATAGTCTAAGCTGTGCGAACTTTTGCCAATAATCGCCCGGCATCTTATCAAGAAGCGATTTCTTCCCGTGAACAACCTCATCATGTGAGAATGGCAGGACAAAGCTCTCTGAAAAAGCATAAAGCAGCGAGAAGGTAACTTTATCATGTATATGCTTCCTGTTACGGGATTCTTCCTCCATATACTTCAAAGTGTCATTCATCCATCCCATGTTCCACTTGTATGTAAAACCCAGGCCGCCATACTCCACGGGAGCCGTCACCTGCGGCCAGTCAGTCGAGTCTTCGGCAATCATCAATGCCCCTGGCTCAAAATCTTTTACCGCTTTATTCAGCTTCTTTAAAAACTCCACTCCATACTGGTTCGCTGCCTGGATTGAATTAGGCCAGTAGATGATATTGGCCACCGCATCAACCCTGAAGCCATCGATATGATACTTTTCGAGCCAGAAAAGCGCACTCGAAATCAAAAAGCTCTGGACCTCCGTTTTTCCAAGGTCGAAATTGGCTGTTCCCCAAACCTGGTTCTCACGATCATTCTCCCGCTCATATTCAAACACATAGCTGCCATCAAATTGGTACAGGCCGTGCGCATCTTTGCAAAAATGGCCCGGAATCCAATCAAGGATGACTCCAATGTTGTTTTGATGACACATATCAACGAAATACATGAAATCATGAGGTGTTCCATATCGGCTCGTAACTGAAAAATAACCTGTGGATTGATAGCCCCAGGATATGTCGAGCGGATGCTCAGTTAGTGGCATTAATTCAATATGTGTGTACCCATGCGCAACAATATATGGGATCAATTCATCAACAAGCTCACGGTATGTAAGGAACGAACCATTATCATGCTTCTTCCAGGAACCCACATGAAGCTCATATATAAACATCGGCTCGTCGAGGGTAGTCCGCTTTTCACGCTTTTGCAGCCACTTCTGGTCATCCCATTTGTAGCCATCCAATGAGTAGACGATCGAAGCCGTATTCGGCCTTACTTCCGAGAATAATGCATAAGGGTCAGACTTTAGTCTTTGCTCACCTGATGCTGTCACAATCTCATATTTATAAACGGCACCGGTCAAATCACCATCTAGAGCGAGCTGCCAGACCCCCTCCTGATTGACTTTATGAAACTCATATCCATTCCCATCCCAATTATTAAAATCCCCTGCAAGCCTTACCTGCATCGCCTTAGGAGCCCACACACAAAATCGAGTATATGTTCCAGTTCCAGTTTTAATGACATGTGCCCCAAATAAATTGTAGCTCTGGAACAGGTTGCCTTCATGGAACAAATGCAATTCAAACTCAGTAGGATTAATCACCATTGCCCTCCACCTGCCTTTGTAAAACTAAAAAAACTCCCTATTTCAGTAGTATTCTAGTTACCAGAAGGAATTCCTTGTAAATATTTTTTTAATATTTCGACAATAGTTCTCAAGAACTCTCCCCATTCGACAAATGCACGTAAATGACAGCGCTTTAATGTACTAAATCTTCCAATTACGCGAAATTTGGAGAACGAAAGTTGAAATTGAATAATGATTCATTATTAAGATTAGTTGAATTTATTAGGTTTGATAGAGGAAATAGGAGAAAAATTGTTATTGATTAATAACGTTTTCAACCTGTTTTAGGAATTTTACCTACTCCCACTTGAGTATGAGTTTCGAGTTTTTGGATTGAGGAATAGACAATGCGGTTGGTAGAGAGCTTTCAACTGGTTGATATTTTTGATCAACCGCGTTTTTCCCATCTGTTTTGTGACCGTAACCCTGGTTCCGTTCCCTTTCATGCTGG
>NZ_JAGGQM010000033.1:0-3002 GCF_018613295.1 Bacillus sp. ISL-39 | reverse complement strand
CATGCTGGGGTTGCGCTCGTTGGGGCATTGATACACGGTTTCCTTTTCCTTTCATGGTGGGGTATCGCTCGTTGGGGGATTGAAACGCCGTTTCCGTTCCCTTTCATGCTGCGTTATCGCTCGTTGGGGCATTGATCCACGGTTTCCGTTCCCTTTCATGCTGGGGTTTCGCTCGTTGGGGGATTAAAACGCGGTTTCCGTTCCCTTTCATGCTGCGTTATCGCTCGTTGGGGCATTGATATACGGTTTCCGTTCCCTTTCATGCTGGGGTTTCGCTCGTTGGGGGATTGAAACGCGGTTAGCCTAACGCTTGACGGGCACATACTCCTTAAATGAGCGTAGTACGCTTTCAAAAAGTTTTAAGGAACCATATTCACTTTTATCTAATCATAATCTGATTCTCATACACATTACGCGAATATCCACTAGTCTATTATTTGAAAACTAGCTAGATATAGGAGAGGTGCATTTTCTTATTCTAAAATAAAAAAAAGCCGTTAGCATAAATGCTAACCGCTTCCCTTATGACCCCTACGGGATTCGAACCCGTGTTACCGCCGTGAAAGGGCGGTGTCTTAACCGCTTGACCAAGGGGCCTTATGGCGGAGAAGGAGGGATTTGAACCCTCGCGCCGGTTACCCGACCTACACCCTTAGCAGGGGCGCCTCTTCAGCCTCTTGAGTACTTCCCCATAAAAATGGCTCCGCAGGTAGGATTCGAACCTACGACCGCTCGGTTAACAGCCGAGTGCTCTACCACTGAGCTACTGCGGAATAATATAAAAAATGGGCCTAAGTGGACTCGAACCACCGACCTCACGCTTATCAGGCGTGCGCTCTAACCAGCTGAGCTATAGGCCCTTATGGAGCGGGTGAAGAGAATCGAACTCTCATCATCAGCTTGGAAGGCTGAGGTTTTACCACTAAACTACACCCGCAAAAAATGGGGCGACTGATGGGAATCGAACCCACGAATGCCTGAACCACAATCAGGTGCGTTAACCACTTCGCCACAATCGCCATATTTATAATTAAATTTTAATTGAAATTAAATAAGGTGGCTCAGGACGGAATCGAACCGCCGACACAAGGATTTTCAGTCCTTTGCTCTACCGACTGAGCTACTGAGCCACTATAATATTGCATCCTAAACTTTTACTGGTTTAGGTCCTTTGCTCGAATGACCTTCGGTCTTTCTCGCAAGTTGCCGCAGAAGCTTATTCGATGATGTGAGCAACTTGCTCTACCGACTGAGCTACTGAACCACTAAAATAAAAATGGCGGTCCCGACCGGGATCGAACCGGCGATCTCCTGCGTGACAGGCAGGCATGTTAACCGCTACACCACGGGACCAGGATCTTTTCAAGTGCAGTACTTGAAAAGAACTTAATTTGATTGCGGGGGCAGGATTTGAACCTGCGACCTTCGGGTTATGAGCCCGACGAGCTACCGGACTGCTCCACCCCGCGACGATAATATTTAATAAGATAATGGAGGAGGTAGAGGGATTCGAACCCCCGCGCGGTGTTACCCGCCTGTCGGTTTTCAAGACCGATCCCTTCAGCCAGACTTGGGTATACCTCCGTATGAACATCAAGTAAAATGGTGGACCTTGTAGGACTCGAACCTACGACCGGACGGTTATGAGCCGTCTGCTCTAACCAGCTGAGCTAAAGGTCCAGGATATCCTAGATTGAATAGGTTCAACCAGATTAAAATTGGTAGCGGCGGAGGGGATCGAACCCCCGACCTTACGGGTATGAACCGTACGCTCTAGCCAGCTGAGCTACACCGCCAAAGTATTTTGTTAAGATTATATGGTGGAGCCTAGCGGGATCGAACCGCTGACCTCCTGCGTGCAAGGCAGGCGCTCTCCCAGCTGAGCTAAGGCCCCATGTTATATAAATTATGGTCGGGAAGACAGGATTCGAACCTGCGACCCCTTGGTCCCAAACCAAGTGCTCTACCAAGCTGAGCTACTCCCCGTTAAATGAGAAAAAATAATGGCGCGCCCGAAAGGAGTCGAACCCATAACCTTCTGATCCGTAGTCAGACGCTCTATCCAATTGAGCTACGGGCGCATAATATAAAATTTTTAGCTTGCTTGGTGCCGAGGACCGGAATCGAACCGGTACGGTAGTCACCTACCGCAGGATTTTAAGTCCTGTGCGTCTGCCAGTTCCGCCACCCCGGCTTAAGAACTATGGAGCGGAAGACGGGATTCGAACCCGCGACCCCAACCTTGGCAAGGTTGTATTCTACCACTGAACTACTTCCGCATTATATAGAAAGTTATTTTACTGGCGTAAAAAACTTTGGTGCGGGTGAAGGGAGTCGAACCCCCACGCCTTGCGGCGCCAGATCCTAAGTCTGGTGCGTCTGCCAATTCCGCCACACCCGCATATTAGATAATGAATTTTCACTGTTGTGAAAAAAACTTGGTGAGCCATGAAGGACTCGAACCTTCGACCCTCTGATTAAAAGTCAGATGCTCTACCGACTGAGCTAATGGCTCGTACAAAAGGTGCCGGCAAGAGGACTTGAACCCCCAACCTACTGATTACAAGTCAGTTGCTCTACCAATTGAGCTACACCGGCATGGTTAATGTAGATTACTTTTACTATGTGAAAAATTTATGGTGGAGGATGACGGGATCGAACCGCCGACCCTCTGCTTGTAAGGCAGATGCTCTCCCAGCTGAGCTAATCCTCCATTTGAAACTGCCCGGCGACGTCCTACTCTCACAGGGGGAAACCCCCAACTACCATCGGCGCTGAGAAGCTTAACTTCCGTGTTCGGTATGGGAACGGGTGTGACCTTCTCGCCATCGTCACCAGACATTTTTTAAAGACAATATCTATTATACTGGCTTTAAGTTATTTTGCAAGAGAAATTTTAAAAGAATTTTACTTTGAAAATATCTTTATTCCCTCAAAACTAGATAATGTTGTAAGAAGAATTCAAGAAGAACGAGTAATCAATTTGGTTAAGTCCTCGAACG
>NZ_JAGGQM010000032.1:0-28751 GCF_018613295.1 Bacillus sp. ISL-39 | reverse complement strand
GATTGTCATCAATAAATTTGAGCGAAAAGGTTCGGAGGACGCTAAGCGCCAGGTGCAGAAGCAGTACCAGCGCAGCCACATGTTTTTTGACAAAGAACTTGATGAAATGCCAGTGTACGGAACAATTGCCAGCCAGTTCAATGGATTTGAATTGCTATCTTTTCACTTTGGATTTATTAAATATAATGAGTGGAAAATTTGGTATTCAGCTCTGTCCAGCGGTTGCTTCTCTTGGACTTGGGCTAGTTATGATCTTAGCAGCTGGGTTTCATGCTAAAAGAAAAGAAAATCAGGCAATCGGGATGAATATTATTTTTCTTGCACTGGCCATATTTGTGGCAATAGGACGTTGGAAAACGTGTGAATAATATGATGCCATCTTTATTTAGAGGGCAGGGATACACATTTGTGAGTTAATGAAAGGATCGTCATCTGACGATCCTTTCATATTTTACTAAGAAGGTTAGTGAAGGTTTTCACTTAAACTAACGTGTGCGTTGATTCAGAAAGGATCATGCACCTTTTTATTGAATTCCTTATTAAACAAACGAAGCAGGTGAGTTGAAGAAAGAAAAATATATGACATTAGCGATTGGCTAATTCTGTACTTTATAGGTGAATTGAACTAATATATCATAACTTTAGATTCATTTTCTGTTAATTCATTACCAAAATAGTTCTGTCATGATAAAGTAGATGATGGAAATAAAATGGAAACGGAGATGATCTAATGAAAAAGATAACCCTATTAATGTTAACCGGTATGTTATTTTGTAGTCTCTTATTATTCAATGGAAAAGCAGATGCCAGCTCCTTCAGTGACATTAAAAATCACTGGGCTGAAGAGGAAATGGAGTACTTAGTTCAAAAGGGAATTATCGGTGGATATGCAGACGATACGTTTAGGCCGAATGAAATTGTAACTCGAGCTCAAGCTGCTATAATGATAGGACGCGCAAAGGGATTACCTGGGGAACAGCCAGTTGATACCAGATTCCCGGACGTACCAGCTAGCGTGACCGGCTCAGGCTACATTCATGAATTAGAAAAGATTGATGCTCTTACTGGATACGGTGATGGTACATATAGACCACATGAACCCGTAAAGAGAGGGGATGCAACCGTCCATTTAATAAGGTCTGGTATTGCTCCTTCTGATCAGCAGCCGTACCCCAAAAATCCATTCACAGATGTATCCTCAAGTCAGCTGTCAGGAGATTTTGTTATCATCGCTTATCATAATGGAATTGTAGACGGGTATGCGGATGGCACTTTCCGTCCGTACGAGTCTATTACTCGCGCTCAGTTTTCTGTCTTTATGGCACGTTCTCTTCAACAATAAATATCAAAATTAAAGCACTAGATTTTTGTCTAGTGCTTTTATTACTCAGTTCAATAACATGTTGAGTGTACTTGTTAAACATAAAAGTGTTCAGTGTTGCACCTTTTCTTATTAAAGTAACGAAGCAGGTTAGTTCAACAAGGATTTTATTAAAATGATTTTGAAAAAACCTTTATATATGAGGTTATGGAGGTTAGAAAGATGAATTTTCAGTATGAATTGGATGGAGAAACTAAGGAAATTAAAAATCCAACACTCGAATTAATCACAAAACAGGGAAAGAAAAAGATGTTTGTAAAGAAATAATAAATAGGGAAAATGAACAAGGCGAAATAGAATTTTTGATAAGTGGCTACTCGAAAGGAAATGACAGATTTCTTCTTCGTGTGGAAAAGCCCAGGTCATATCATGGATTCAGGTCAAGTAAAAACTAGCCATTTGCTTGTAGCAAGTTTTGACTATGTAACTTTAGTCTTTAAGCGTAGACAGTTAGGTGAAGCAGCATTTAAGGTTTAGAATCTTAAGGAGCGAAAGTCTCCTGTTATCAATTGGCCAAATTTGGGATATTAACATACCCAATGCTTGGCTGGTAACAAACACGTTCTGGTTGAAAATAAGTCACGGAGGCCTGTTCTAAACTGAAATTGTCCATACGGAAATTTTCAAAAAATTTATATTATTAATCTGTAAATAAATGTATAATCATACTATGATTACAAAAATTGTAAAGGGAAGGTGTAAAATGATTAGAAAAAAGCTTATTGCTTGTCTTCTAACAACATCTTTGTCAATGATTCCAATAGGGGTATTTGCAGAAACAAGTGAAAGTTTTGATAATGAAGTTGTTTATTATTCAAATAAAATAAACGAATTTGAAGCTAAAAGAGCATTGGAAAACTATATATCAAAAAGAAACTATACACATGGGGAAGTAATTTTAAAAGAAAAGCTATTTGACGTTGACGATTCCCTCCTTGCCTATTTCTTTACAATTGAGGATACGAATGGCTATTATATTGTAACAGCAGTTGATACTTTAAATCCTATTATGGAATATAGTATTAATGCTCCTTATTCAATTAATTTTGAAGAAAAAGGAGATAAAAAAGCTTATTATATTGGTCTTAATAATATTTTTTTTGCGAACAACATTGAAGAAATAAAACAAAAGTTTGAAGAGGATAATAAAAGGGACTTAGAAAACAGTAAAATTGAAGAAGATAAAATAAAAAAAATAAAGACTGAGAAAGTTGAGGAAAAAAAGAACCTTGAAGAAGTGATCAAGAATTCAAAAAATCCTTCATCATTAAATAAAAAACTTCAAGAATTAACTGAGGAAATTAGTTACATAGTAAGAAAATTAGAAGAATATGATGAATTACAACTTGCATTAGAAACAGAACAGTTACAACCTTTTAAAAAACAGTCAAAAAGAAGTACTTTGTGGGATGAACTGTTATATACTAGTGAATCCAATACATCAGAAAATACTATTACAACTACTTCCAATAACAGCGTTTATTTAGATGTTCCGCGATGGTATCAGCGTATGTCTGGCGTCGTCGACCCATGGTCTGCATGTGGACCAACTTCTGCAGCAATGATCATGAATTACTATCATGATATACGAGGATTTACAGGGATTCGTGACGATGCTTATTTTGGTTCAAAGGCAACAACAATTAATCACTTAAGATATGATATGAACAGTTCATTTTGGGGAATCTACGGAGCTACTCTTGATGATTGGCTTAATGGTACGACCAAACATATAAGGGAAACTGCTACCTCTTACTGGTATCCATTAAAAGTTACTAACCCTTCTTCTGATTCGTACACTAATAGTTTAAAATATAGAAATGCAATTTCAAACGCTCACCCTGTTGCGATAAGATTTCACTATGATGTAGAAAATGACGAAGGCCTAAAATACCACTTTGTAGTGGGTTCAGGTTGGTATTTAAATGGCAGTGATTTAGGTAATTTAATGGTTACTTATGTAGATCCGGATGGCAGTGTTTCAAGTCCGAAAAATTTTGACTGGGGAAATCTTGTACAAGACTTTGATTTTGGTTACATGGATTTTCAATAAAAATTTCTGTGAGGAAATAAGGAAGAGGTGAATTGAAGTGTGAGGAAAACAAAGATAACACTTCTTTTTCTTAGCTTACTAACTTTATTACTTTTTTTTATAATGAATAGAATGACAGTTAGTCCGGGAACCACTTCTGGAAACGGAAATCCAGCTCTTCTGATTGCTTTGACATTATTTCCGATATTTTTCTTGTTGGTTATTTTATGGGTTCGAGTTCTTAATTTTTACATATTCCAAATAAAATTTTTAATTGCTGGTATGGTTGTAATTGTTATACACTTGATTGTCGCCTTTATTTATCAAAAAAATGAATTAGTTGATTATCAGGAAGTTATAAAAAACGCACTAATTGCAAAGGATGGTTTTGTAGATTCACAATATTTACATGATATTACATCTGGTTTATCAATTCATGTAAACAACCAATATTTTAACCTGAATACATTTTTTATGTTCATAACGTTGTCAGTGTTAGTGGCATTATTTTATTCTACATTGACTAGATTAGAAGAACGTATGAATAATAAAAAACAATAGAATATCTAAGGAAAAAATAATATTGCAATTCCTCCATTTGCTTTTTTATCAAATGGAGGAATTACAATGTTTTATTAGAGGTGTCCCCAGCATTTTCCTGATGCTACCCTATAAGATTATCCAATTTATCCCGGATAATTGACAACCTATTAGCCGTTTCATTATATGAGCACGCTGCCTTCCTTTCTTTCCTTCTCTATTAAGGTAAGCCAACTTTCCCCCATCCAGGTAAGCAAGATCCAAGATTCCTAACCCTTGCTGTACATAGTTCTTCTAAGCGAATCTCGGGCGTAACAAGTATTTATATTAGCCCATGAGCATGAGATGGGTATATAGTATTCGATTAACTGGATTACCTAACCTATAATAAACAGGACGAATATTTTGCCTTAGATTATATGAGAAAAGTGAATTATTAAAAACAGAAACACTTTATCCTTTTTAATATGTAAGCCATTTTGGAGATTTAAGTGGCGAATTTGTGTGAACTAATTAGGTACTTCATTATCCAACCATTATTGTGAAGAAATGCACTAACGGGTGCGTTGATCCAGGAAGGATTGAGGCACCTTTTTGTTGAATTCCTTATTCAACAAACGAAGCAGTTTAGTTTAATAAGGTTATATGATAATTTAGATTAAAAACAGTATGATATCTTTTGGAAATAATAGGGTGATGAAATGGAACTATGGAGACAACTTCTCTTAAATGGCTCTGTTAAGCTATTTTGGAGTAATGGAATATTAGATAAATTAATATCTGATATATCAGGTGAAGGATTTGATATATATACCCTTGATTGTTCAGAGTGGGACATAAACAACTACCACAATGATTTAAGATCCACCTTAGATTTCCCCGACTTTTATGGAAAGAATTTGGATGCTTTTAATGATTGTTTATCTAATATGGTTCCGAAAGAAAAAGGAATTGTCTTGGTTTTTAGAAACTATGATTTATTTGCCAAAAAGGCACCACAAGATGCGTACCATATTTTAAATAGTGTTCAAATCAACTCGTGGAAATTCCTACTGGAAGAGACATTAAATTACTTGCCTTTGTTCAATCAAATGATGCAACAATCGAGTTTCAAGATTTAGGTGGAATGCCTGCCGAATGGAATAATGAAGAATGGCTCGACAAAAATAGAGGTTTGTAACCGGCGTTTATCTAGAAGGATCAACGCATTTTTGTTAAAGTTCTTTTTGAACAAACGGGGCAGTTGAAGAACTCTTCAAATTTAGGAGCTGATTATTAATGTTAAAAAAACTTTGTAAATGTGAATATACAAATTCATTTAAAATCGAAGCTGATTTTGTGGCAGATGCGACTTGGTGCAACCAATGTGGCTGGAATATTGATATTGAAGATTTTCCGTTATCAGAAGATCTTAAAGCCGAATTAGATCAATGGACTGGTCAATATAAGGAAATCTCAGTGAATGAGCACAATTTAATTGGGGAACGTCTCACCGAAAAGGTAAAGGAAGAATTAGGTTCTCAATATAAAGTCGTATTCATTCCTGACCGTTAATGAACTAAAGGGGCAGGATAGTGCAAGAAAGTGAATTAAGTAAGGATATTAGAGCGAAACAATTGGGGGAATAAGAAAATGAACATTGAACAAGAACTTTATCAAGCTGCAATAGATTTAATAGAAAAAAGATATGCTACTGGTTGGGGCGGAGCAGCAGCAATGTATACAGAAGATGGTCAAATCTTAACAAGTGTATCACCAGATGTTATCAATGCTTCAACTGATTTGTGTATTGAAACAGGTGCTATCCTTGAAGCACATAAACAAAATACTAAGGTCACACATACTATTTGTGTTGTAAGAGAAGACGAAAATGCTGAATTTACAGTTTTAACTCCTTGTGGCGTATGTCAAGAAAGACTTTTTTACTGGGGGGAAAATGTAAAAGCAGCTGTAACTAATTCAAGTGGAAATCTGGATTATAAAACATTAAAAGAAATACAACCACACCATTGGTATAAAGCTTATAAAGAGTAATTTTAAATATTAACGTAACGAGTGTGTTAATCAAAAAAGGATTAACCACTTTTTTGTGAAGCATTACACTTAAACTATAGGGTGCTTTACTTTAACAAAGAATACAAAAGAAAGGAGCTAGGATTTTTCAGATCCAGCTCCTTCTTTATTGCTAAATAGTATGCGATTTTGTTTGCTAATTCATATGTGAAAAGCGTTGTTATTTGCTTTGTTTTTTTCTATTTTGCACTTCAAAAGAGAACCCGTTACAAAAGACAAGGGAAGCCTTCTTCCTTCGAATATATTGGCTGGAGATTACCTCACCAAACCGTCCCCGACCATTACATACTTCCGGGTAGTCAAAGCCGGCAATCCCATCGGCCCTCTGGCATGCAGCTTCTGCGTTGAAATCCCAATCTCAGCACCAAACCCTAAAGCTCCTCCATCTGTGAATCTAGTGGATGCGTTATGATAGAGCGCTGCGGCATCTACTAGCTGCAGGAACTTCCTTGCGTTATCAGCATTTTCAGTAACGATCGCTTCTGAGTGTTTTGTGCCGTACTGGTCGATGTGGTCGATGGCTTCATCGATATCACCAACAACCTTAACGGCGATGTCCAGACTCAGGTATTCATCAGCCCAGTCGGTTTCGGTTGCTGGCACTGCGTTTGGAAGTGCTGCCGCTGCAGCTTCGTCACCATGTACAGTGATGCCGTTCTCCCGGAATGCATCAGCAAGCTTCTCCTTGTTTTCCTCAAGCCATGCTTGATGAACAATGAGTGTTTCCGCTGCGTTGCAGACTGCCGGGCGATCTGTTTTGGCGTTGATCATGATGTTGAGTGCTTTTTCCGTGTCGGCTTCTTCGTCTACATACAGGTGGCAGTTTCCGACTCCGGTTTCCAGAACAGGAACTGTTGCGTTTTCAACGACTGCCTTGATTAATGCGCCGCCTCCGCGCGGGATCAGGACATCGATGTGCTCTTTCATCGTGAACAGCTGCTGTGTTGCTTCACGGTCTGCTGTGGCGATGAACTGAATGGCGTCTTTTGGCACCTTTGTGTTCCCAAGTGCCTGGTGCATGATGTCGACGATCGCTTTGTTGGAGGACAGTGCAGAAGATCCTCCTTTTAAAATAATCGCGTTTCCTGATTTGAGTGCCAGCCCTGCGGCATCGACGGTTACGTTCGGACGGGCTTCATAAATCATCCCAATGACGCCTAGCGGAACGCGGATTTCCTTTACATTAAGTCCGTTTTCCAGCGTCCAGTCAGAGAGGACGTCGCCGACTGGATCATCATGCTCAGCGACCTGGCGAAGTCCTTCCGCAAAGTCGAAGATTCTCTCGCGTGAGAGTGCCAGTCGATCCATGAATGCGTCCTCTAAGCCTTTTTCCCTTCCATTCATCAAATCCTTTTCATTCTCCGCTAAAATCGCTTCATAATTCGTTTCCATTGCGTCAGCGAGAATCAGCAGCGCCTCGTTCTTTTCCTCAGTGGAAAGGATGCTCAGCTGCTTCGCTGCCTTTTTCGCTGCAATGGCTTGTTCCTCTACTGTCGTTTTTTGAGTCATTGTCAATGTCATCAAAACGCCTCCTGTATATTTAGACTGATACCGGCAATGCAAAATCACGTGAACAGACAAATGTTCCCTGTTCGATTGCTTCTTTTCGATCACATTCTTCTTCAATAAGTGTCTCTTCCAGTTTTCCGCTAGCATAATTGATTCGTCCGAGTCCGATCTCTTCTCCGTTTTCATCCATTACTCTGACGACGGCACCCTCGCCGAACCTCCCTTTTACCTGAAGGATGTCAGACGGGAGGATGTTTTTCCGATCCTCGATGATTGCTTCCCTTGATTCAGGACGGATGATGACTTCTCCCTCAGGTCCGGAATGGAAAGCGATCCACTGCTGGTTGTTGTCGAGGTTGAAGCCTTCGGGATCCTGGTTGAAATATGTCCCTTTTGCCGTTCCGCTCACCGCTTTTACCAGGATGTCCTTGCTGTCGGCCTTCCCTAAAAACGAATCGATTCCGGATGCCATCGCAATTTTTACCGCGGAGATCTTTGATTTCATCCCGCCTGTACCGACCGCGCTTCCGGAGCCGCCTGCTGCTGCTTCGATTTCAGAAGTGATTTCATGGACCTTATCAAGCAACTTAGCGTCTGGGTTGTCGTTCGGATTTGCGTCATACAAACCGTCGATGTCGGAAAGAATGATCAGCTGGTCTGCCTGAATCAACGCGGCCACCTTCGCTGACAGTGTATCATTGTCGCCGAAACGCAGGCGGTCGACCGTGACCGTATCATTTTCATTGATGATCGGGATAATCCCTCTCTCCAACAAGACGTTTAACGTATTCTTCATGTTGTTGTAGCGATTTTCATCCGCGAAATCGCTTCTCGTGATCAATATCTGGGAAGCGACATACCCATGAGATAAAAAGAGTTCTGAGTAAGATTCCATTAACAAGCCCTGGCCGATCGAAGCGGCTGCCTGCTTTTCAGGCAATGAAGTCGGCCGCTGAATGCAGCCAAGCTTGCGGTACCCTGCAGCCACTGCGCCTGATGAAACAACTGCCGTTTCATAGCCCGCATCCTTCAAAGCCACAATCTGGTTCGCCAGGTTTTCGAGCTTCCGGCGGCTGATTTCCCCGTGCATACTCGTCAGCGAACTGCTGCCAATCTTAATTACAACTCTTTTTATCTTCCTGTCTTGCACTACCATCCAATACCTCCTTGTGAATCCGTCTGCAACTAAAGAAAAGCGCAAGCGCCTTGTTCAGCCCCGACAAGCGTTGCCCACCTAAAACGCCACGTCCTGTGGCTGGCGGGTCTGGCCCGTCCTGTGCCACGGAGGGCCGACCGGTGAAGTCGCTCTTTGACTTCATTGGGCGGACCGAAACGTCTCGAGCTGCTCAAAGCTAACGCCTCTCGCAAGATACTCGAGGAAGTTAAGTCAGGGTGAAAACTGGCTAGGCGCTGGAGCTGGACAATTCTCGAAGTGAATTTTACACTTTCACATCTCGGAACAATCACTCATTAAAAAGTGTTCGTATACCGTTTCTCTTTTGCCAACGTTATTAATGGTAACATCCTCAAAAACAGTTTCAAGGGATATCCTGCCATTCGTGAGCATATGGCTGAGATAGTGAATGGAAGCGGTAACATTTTGAAGATATGGGTCATTAAGTCGCCCTCATCGCTCTTCAGGCTTCCTGAGGGGAATATATCGGGTTATATCGGAATCGCGGTAATCCATTGCCTTTTCAGACAGAAAACCTATTGATTACATATGATTTTTATTATTGTCCAGAATGTAATCTTACAAGACCAATTGAGAGATCATAGGTCTGATGATATAAGATAAAGCTGCAGTTCCAAGAAATTCGGAATCATTGTCACTCATAACTCACCTTGAAAAAACCCCTTCTATGTCAAATGCTAATTATTTGAATATAAGAAAGAAATTATAATGATATTAGGTTTAACAGCATCTATACAGGGGTATTTACAATCGTTGGTTAAACTATAATCCCTTACTAAAAATATCCAGGTTTCTAAACGAGTTCCCTTATTTTTATAAACGTTGCATTAAATGAGCTTACGGTGAAAAAATATACTTTGAAATATATAGCCTAAAAAAGTATTTAAAAAGGAGTGTTTCTTTGTACAATCCTATAAGCAATTTCGATGAGGCTGCAGAAAAGATCTTAGCCTTTATGAATTATGTAATTCCTATAAACACTATATTTATTGCTAAAAATGATAAGCAGATAAATCGTATTGAAAAGGTGGTCAATAAGGAGCAAGACCTTTTACATAGTGGTGATGCATTACCTTTTGATGATACTTATTGTAAATTAAGCATAGACCATGGGGATCAGGTATTGGTTATAAACGATTTAAATCATAACCAACTAACAAAAGATATGAATGTCACCCACAATTTAGGGGGTGGCTCTTTCATTGGTATACCTATAAATTATAGCAGCGGGGAAAATTACGGAACCATTTGCGGACTTGATGACCAGCAATTCGATTTTACTGCGGAACATTTAGAGCACTTCCGTACTATGGCTTCTTTGTTAAGCTATGTACTGGATTTAGACAGGGCAAACAAAGAAATTGAAAGGTTGTCCGCCCCCTTGGTAGTTTTAAGCCAAGGGATAGCAATCTTACCCATTATCGGAAATATCAATGAAAATCGGGCAAACTATATAATTAGTTCAACCTTAACGCAAAGCACCTCTCAATATATTACTAACATACTTATTGACTTATCTGGTATTCATAATATAGATACACTTGTAACCCATTTTATTTTTAAATTGGTTTCTACTCTAAAACTGCTTGGAATCACACCTATTATCATTGGGATTAAGCCCGACCATGCTAAAGTTTTAGCTGGGACAAACCAATTGACTTCTGATATCTTAGTGAAAAGCAAAATAGAGGATGCATTAACACATTTGGGTTTCACCATTTCTACAACGTGAGAGACAGGGACGGATCGAGACCACTGAGAAAGCGCCCTCTAGCTAAGCCTTATTGAGACCAATGCCTTTCGGAATCACGAAAAAGGGGATAGACAGATGTCTATCCCCTCTCCCCACGCACTTTAATTTATCCGCCGTGCGAACCTTCCTTACGCCTTAATGATTTCAATTTTATCTTCATTTTTTTTACGTAGATCTTCAATCAGCTTGCTGATTTTCTCGTTTTCTTTTTCAGAGACAACCTGCTGCTCGAGCTGTGGTTTAATCTTCTCTAATTCTTCTGGCTCTTGCTTCTGGGCTTGCGCAAGCTGTTTATATTGTTCATACATATCCTGAATTTCTTTGTCGGTTGCTTCAACCTTGCCAACCTTGCTGTCCAAATACTTATTGACAGTCAGTTGCTTTTTCAGCTGGCTCTTTAGCTCTTTGTCGGTCATTTCATTCTTTTTCAGTGCTTCTTCGAACTGTTTATCATCTTCAAAGTTGCCTTTGATTTTTTCCAGCTCTGCATCGACTTCTTTATCCTCAATCGAGATGCCGTCCTTCTCAGCTGTCTGGAGTAGCAGCTCTGCATTGATCATTTGATCGAGAACAGATTTCTCCAGTTCTTCCTTCTGCTTGCTGTCCATCTGATCTGCCGGCATGCCCTGTTGCTCATAAGTTGCTTTCATGGCCTCCAGCTCTTTCTCAAATTGCTGTTTTGAAATGCCTTCCCCATCTACTTTTGCAACCAAATCTTTTTTATTTTCTTTCTCAGTATTTCCTTTTGAGCTGTCATTGCTGCATGCGCCCAGCACAAGGACGGCAATGCTCAATAAGAAAATGCCTGTTAAAATACGCTTCATCATCATAAACTCCCCTTTCACATAACTTGTCCGTCATATTATCACATTCTTCGAATTAAAAGGGAAGTTTTTATGGAATTGTTATCAGATTGAAATATATGAAGTGACAACCGGTACTTTAAAATCCAGAAAAACGATTTTAGCCAGTCCGCCACTAAAAACAAAAAATAACCACAGGGAACGTCGATGCGCTTTATTCAGGAGAAAACTTTCTCTATATCAACGATGAACTTGTTAATGATGGTTGATTTTATAGAGCCTTTATCTTTGGCTACGTCATGCAGTTTGAATTTATTATTTTCATCTAGCACATATACTTGAATTGTATTGAGCAGCGGATTCATGATCCAGTATTCTTTCACCCCGTACTGCATATAGAGATTTAGCTTAACAACCAGATCATGTGATTGGTTTGAAGGACTAATAATTTCAATGATTAAAGAAGGAACTCCTACATATTTATTCTCATGAAATCCGCTTTTGTCGCAAATAACAGAAAGGTCAGGGATGACAATCTTGGTTCCATCCATTTGCTCACTCTTTAGCTCTACATCAAATGGCGCATGAAACACTTCACATTCTGAGCCATCAAGAAGCTGAAATAACTGAGCGTGTATACGTCCTGAGATTCTTTGATGCTTCGTTGAAGGTGATGGAGTCATAAAAACCACACCGTCAATATACTCCATTAGCTGGTCAGAATCCTTTCTTATTCGATAAAATTCATCTAATGAAATACGCTTTTCTTCTGGTATAATGACCTCACCCTTCCCGCTTTTTATAATTATATTATATACGCTCAAGATTCTCCAAGCGTCACAAGGGGGGGAGAAATATACCCTCAGCAGTTCAATGTAACAAATGGTTATCCTAATTATTCCCCTCTACCCTGCTTCTAATTTAATCCTTTCTTAATCAAACGTTTGATTAAACAGCGATGGGGACGTTCTGCTCCGCATTCCCACTAGTCTTCCCGAATGATGAAACGCTGACCCCGCCCCTTGTCCCAATTATTTTTCCGTTTTGAATGTAACTTCGCCGACACCTAAGTCTACCTCCAGATCGATCTTCACTTTTGCATCTTCATAAGCTTCATTTACATAAACTCCGTCTCCTTTTGAAATTAAATTTTCAAAGGATGAGGAACCTATGCCTTTTTGTGTGTGTATTCTTACTCCAGTATCTCTTGGAAGGATCACGGTCATCTGCCCGACTCCAGATGAAATCCTGGCATCAAAGCTTTCTTTCCAGTCTCCTCCGAGATCCAAGGTTATTTTACCGACCCCTGCGTTCACCTCAAGGTTCGAAAGCTGAATCCCTTTCAAATCAAGATCGGTTTCTGATGCCCCTGCATTTACGACAAGGTCCACCGGAACATCTTCGTTAATTTTCAGGTTCCATTCATTCTTCATCTTTCCAATTTTAAAATGATCCGGCTGAGAAACCTCTACCTTGCCGACTTTTCCGTTTAGATCATAGGCAACTTCCGGCTTCATCTTTTTAGGTTCATAGATTGCATTTCCGGTTACCCATTCACTGCCCCCGCCCGCAACATCCATTTCCCCGGCACCGAAATTCAGAACAATCTCAAGCTCTTTTGCCCGATCCTTCTCCACCACGATTTCATTGTCACGTTCATCACTAACAAAAATCGTGTTATTGCACCCCGACAGTATTAATACAGCCGACATTGCAGCCAAACCCAAACCGATTACTTTTTTCATTTTCTTTCGCCTCCAATTGATTATAGATTAATCATAAGGCACTCCCCAGCTTCATTTAACAGCCTGGGGCTTTAACTTGTAATCAGCCTTGAGACCTATATATGGAATATAATGGGACAAAGGAGGGAAGTTTAGCTGTTTATGAACAATTTCATCTCCCAGCAGATGGATTTGCTGAAAAGTTAAAACTGAATCAATTTCATTTCCTGACATTACTGAAGATTGGTGTGGAGAGAAATCTTTAATAATCGGGGCATTTACTTGGAAAGTGGGGACTCGTGCGCCCAAAGTACAGCAAATAGTAGCCGAAGTTCTTGCAGCATTGCCATCAAAAGAGGATTCCTCCTTTGCGGAGAAACAAAAAGAAGCCTTTGGTTCCTTAAGAATAAGGTATACAGAGGAACCCGTACTTTGGTCATATGTTTATGATAGTTTTAAGGAGAAAATATTGGCTATCTTGAAGTAGGGTATTAGAGCAGTGGACCATCGATCATACGATGCTATTTAAGGATGAAGAAAAAATAACCAATGGCTCCATTAAAGAGCTAAGGTTGAAAAAGATTAAAACTTAATTGTACAGGAATGAAAAATATATAATTCGATAAAATCCTCCTATTGTCCATCAAGTATGTTATACTGGAAACAAACCTTTTTATCTTTAAATCTTTTTACGTTACCAGTTCCATCTCCCTACTCAAACCTTGAGTAGGGTTTTTTTATTGAGAATTATATCAGGGAATATAAAAAACAGGCTCTATATAGAGAGCCTGTTAGTATAATCGAATTAAGATTAAGCTTTTTGAACGTTAGCAGCTTGAGCTCCACGAGCACCTTGCTCAACGTCAAACGTTACTTTTTGACCTTCGTCTAAAGATTTGAAACCTTCACTTTGGATAGCAGAGAAGTGTACGAATACGTCGTCTCCATTTTCACGTTCGATGAAGCCGAAGCCTTTTTCTGCATTAAACCATTTAACTGTACCTTGTTCCATTTTTGTTGCCTCCTAGTGCGTTATCGCACAACGTATTACTATCCTTGCCCAAAGTGATCATCAAGACGAAAAGTTGATACTTATACTATCCTTTACACCGAACAAAAATAATTCTTATTCATCATAACAGGAAACGAAAGAAATAGCAAATCATCGCGAACTTAACTGGATTCGTCATTGGTGAAGAAATTGCATTATCCCCTCTCAACCGAACGGGTTATGCGATTCACCGTTTGCACCTCACGTACCCTGCGCATCATTTTTCACTTCAGGTATGCTTTATAAAAGCCGGATATCGTATCGATGATCAGAGCAATTGCGAATCCAATCACGACCCATGTTTTGGATTGTGTCCAGATGGTTTTGATCAGCTCGTACGTGTCCTGGCTCAAATCGGCTTCGCTTACCTGGTTTAATTGCTGCATGAAGTCGGGGTTCCAGATCGCCTGGTCCTTAAACAAGAAGGAAACAAGGATCAGCGTGACTGCATTCATGATCAAATTATATATGGCCAGCTTCTTCGTCCATTTTCCGATGACCAGCTTTAACCCTTCCTTTAAAATTCCGATCATCGCGATGACATAGATGATGTTGATGAATTGTTCTATACGTTCTTGATTTAAAAATGGAATGACGTTTACTAGATCGCCGTCATCGAACATCATGACGCCAAACACATGGTTGGAAGAATAGAGGAAGACTAGAAATAAGATTGAAAAAACAATTCCCGTGATGGCTTCGCCGCGCTTGATCCGCTTTTTCTGGTCAGGAACCGGAGGAAGATCTGAAGGTGTCCATTTCCCTTTCTTTTCTGCGATTCCCGTGGGTGTAACTCCTTTATATTGGGCAATCGCAAACCCGATTGTCACCCATACGAACGCCTGCATGCCGGCGCTGATGACTGAGGTAACATAACCGATAATATGCTCAATCACCGAGCGTGGTCCAATCATTGATTCAATGATGAACACAACAGTCATGGCGACCAGCAAAGCAAAAAAGACTATTTTTAGTACAGTGATATAGGAATAGAAAAGCTCTGGTCCAATCAAGTATCTTTTCGAACCGCGGTACTTGTCAGCTAAATCCTTCGGGTTGCCGAGTTCAATCAGGACACTTTCCACATCCTCCTGGGCAGCTGGACGGCTATCTGTCCTTTCCCCGAGCATGTCTTCAATCAAGCCACTCAATTCCTGCGCAATATCTGCTCTCTGTGACTGAGGAAGCCTGTGGGTTACAGCATAAATATACTTCTCAATCATCTCCATGTTCCGTTCCTCCCCCTTTGATCAGCCCATCCATACTAGTGGCCATCTTCTTCCATTCATCCAGCAGCTTTATATACACTTCTTTTCCATGAGCACTCAGTAAATAAAATTTCCGCGGCCTCGCTTCATTTGTATCCCATTCACTAATCAGCAGCCCCTGTTTCTCCAGCCTTCTAAGCAAAGGATATAAGGTTCCTGCCTCCACCTGGATCCCTTTTTCCGCCAGTATTGTGACGAGGGAATATCCATACTGAGGTTTTTCAAGCCGGCTCAATACAGCAATGGTTATCGTGCCCCTGCGCAATTCCTGAAGTAACTTATCAACCATTTCATTCACATTGCCCATTGTATCAACTCCTAACCTTAGTATAGTGGATGACATACAGTATTGTAAATGATACACTATTACACTGAGAGATGAAGAGACGGTTCTCATCTCCTGCGGGATTCGAAATTTTAGCATTGGTCTTCAATGAATGAAGAAGAAAGAGTCGCAAATTGACAGCACAAAATGAAAAAGCATCCCGAAGGATACTCATTGATAAATTTATGAAGGTTCTATGTTTATTAAGCTAGAATCCACTAACGAAAGGAAGCAAAGGGCCGCTCCCTTTGCTTCCTTTCAATCCTCCGACTTAATCCAGATGATTTCACGGATCCGGACAAAAAAGGTAGAATCACGTTCCTAGACCACCACATGGTCAGGCTTGGCATCCCTGACGATTCCGCTGACTGATCCACGCGTTGTATCAAGGACGACTCTTTTTCCAATCAGCTTATAAAGAGCCGAATAGACATACGGTTCAACAACCACCACATTCATTGGCCCATTTTTTGCTCCCTGCGGATACATTCTATTAGGCATCATTATACTTCTTCTCCCTCCAGAAAGGTCACCATTTAATTCTGATTATCCTATGAATGACTGGCTTGGTTTGTTCCTTATCAAGTCTCATCCGTCTATCAAAAAGGATTTATAGACTTTATTATCGAATACTTTTACTAATTAAATTTGTAAAGAAGGATTTAATAATAAAAAAGTTTTAGCGAGGTTGTTCACGATTGAAAACTGGCAGCTAATACATCAAAAATGGATGATTGTTAGAGAAACAGAAGAGGCGATCAATTAAGAAACAAAGGGACGGTTCTCCGGTCCCCAAAAGTATTTTCCTGGGAGCACCCGAACCGTCAACGTGTCCAATTTATTTCATCTTTTCAGCTCTTTGCCTATGGTTCATATCTATTACAATATCTCCAACACCCATGGCAATCAAACCATTTAGCAAAGCGAATAATGGAATGACTAAATCTCCGCCGCTATTTGAAAAAAGAGACATAATTAGTACAACAATACTAAAGAAAACGAAACCCATCCCCAATAAATATAACGTCCGGCCAACAAACAAACAGATCCACTCCCACACATAGTTTCTTTAACCTTCTGAACCCTTTTTGGGGTTTAACCTATCGCTGCCTCACGGTTCCCCCCACTTACTCACCATCCTCTAGCCTGTCTGCATTCCTTCTTTTCTTCCAATTTTTCGGGTTAAAGGCGGTCCTTATTTTTCTCGCGGCTTCTTTGCCTACCATTAAGGCACCTACCCAGAATAAAACCTCTGCAATGACCAGAGCGCTTGTGATACTGATGGCTTTCATTTTTCCGGTAATGGGTAAAAAGGGAATTCCAAGTGGCATAACCCAAACGATAAAAGATGATATGATCAGGATCATTCCTATTTTATATACCAAAGGTTTGGCTGCTTTTGATTTTGTCTCCATCATTTCCTCCATTGCTTTACTTCATCCCGCTTCATAACATCTATGTCCTTACCCAATATTTTAGCAAAATCCACTGCAACACACTCATACAATCACAAAAAAACGCTAATCCTTCTGGATCAACGTTGGTTATCTTATAGCGATTAAATTCCAAACATAGTTTGTCAGACCCTAACCTGAACTACTTGTTTGGACAAAAATAAAAAGCATCCATTAAGGACATTTAATTGTAAACTTTAAGTGGTTGAATATTGACTTTCAACACGATGGTTGCAGGATCATGAACCATATTTATTTTGTCTAACATGTATTCCTTTTTGTTTATCGTAACCGTATTACAGGCCCTCAATGCAGCAATATATTGCTCCCACTGCTTTACATTTGCACTTAAGAGACATTTGTCTTTTAAATAATAATCCACTCTGTTCGAAACACGGTTCAACTCTACACCCCCTTTTGATAGAGTTTATGAACCATGTGACCTAATCATGACAAGCTGTCAGGAATAAAGGCTATTTTCGCATTGATTGTTACTTTTCGGGTTCAGCCCCCAGGAACTTCGCTTTACCCCTGCTGAGCACCTTTTCTTTTTCCCTACTGTAGTGAAACAACTAACATTGACAAATCATTAAATGATTACCGTCTAAATCTTTAAAATTGAACCAATGATTATTTTCAATTTCTGTTGTAATCTCTACATTTTTTCTTTTCATGTATTGAAAAGCTTCTTCAATATTATTTGTGTTTAAATGAAAAGGTGGAGCTTTATATATATTTTCCTCTGAAAATATTTTGCTGTCTAAAACGATACCTGTTCCGTTCATAGGCAATATGTAAAGGTGGCCAAATAAAATCTCACCATCGGTTGGTAATTTTAATATGTCACAATACCAGTCGCGCGCTCTTTCAATGTCCCGCACAGGAATAAAGGTCGTTCCGATTTGATTTAAAATTGGATTTGAATTCATGGTTCCTCCTGTTTTTATGAACTATTCTGATTTTATTATATATGCCATCTCCCGTCTCAAATCAACCTGCTTCTAGAGACAGAGGACAGTTCTCCCGCCCCTAATTCCGCACCACTATCTAGTTATCAATCATTAAGTAATAACAAATAAAGATATAATTATTAATGCCATACCCGAATAGCCGAGAGAATCAATGACTGTGTTTGTTTTGCTATCCCCTTTATTTCGTTCTTCCTGCTCTATTTGTTTGTATAATTTATGTTGCAAATGTTCATCAGGAAACATCTCCGTTTGATCAGCACGACTTCCGAAGATTAGCAGTCTATGTATTTTTATAGAAGGCAAAATTAAAATGAAGCCTGCAGCCAATCCTCCCATTCCAATTACATCTCTGTCGATGCTGGAAGTGAAGATTACCGATATCAAGATCAAGAGACAGAATACTATAAAACTAAACACTAAAGTCAACTTTATTTTATTCACCCATGCCCTCCATTCTCCCCTATGAAAATAGGCCGTTCCTTTAACCAAATAAACATGCTCATGGGCGGCAACCGAAAAAAACATCTTTATGTGCCCGGTTTCCCCATCTCATCCCCCAACCGGGAACATATCCTATCTTTATCTGCCCTTTTTCCCCATTTCATCACCTAACCGGGAACATATCCTATCTTTATGTGTCCGGTTTCTCTGTTTGAACCTTAAACCGGGAATTTATTATGTGCCAAAGAAACAAGGGACGGTTCTCCCGCCCCAAAAATAACATATTCCTACTCTTCCCGGGACACCATCACCGTCCCCAGGTCCCATGCTTCATCAAGGTACTTCAGGCTGTTATAACCGTTGATTTGTAGTTTCATAGGGTTATCGTCGATTCCTTCTACTCTTATGGTTTCTTCTGTGACAAAATGGCGTGGCTGCTCCAATTTTTCATAATCGACTGGACCCTTATTCAAATCATACTCGACGCCGTTTTTATCAACCAGCACTGCTTCAGAATCCATATGGATTATATTAGGCTGTTGACCATTTTCGTCCACAAAATCAATGCGAAGTGATTCAAATTCCCGATTTTTCAAATCGTCATTTCGTACAATGATTTCGGTATACTGACCGGCATCGACCTTATCAATAAAAAGAGTGCTGCCTGCATATTCAATTGTCTGCGGAAATGTCTGATTTCCGCTAAGTTCGATGGTTTTATGATCTACAATCGATAAATAGATCGAGTCTAATTGGACTCTGAAATCTTTAACTTTCTCACCATAAAGCGGGTCAAAATAGGCTTGGAAACCAGTCCAGGCACTGTCCAGCTGGAAATCCATAAAGTGGCTTCCAAATCGTTCCGCCTCCACTTTTTTATTATTCACTTCCAGCGATTTAAAATTGAGGAAATCAATCCGCTTCTCCAGCTTTTCTGTATTGATGCCAAATTGTAAAAGAGTGGCGGTTGGTGCAACAATCAACTTTTCCAGTCTGACGGCGACTCCCTCGAGTTCTCTTTGTTCATTGATTTCATATTCCATAGAAGGCTGTTTGGTTACCGGGAACTCGAAGCTCCACTCTCCTGTTTTATAATCACCGGACGTAAAGCCGAATGACAGGGAAGCATCGTCTGCCAATCTTTGAAGCTTTGTAATCCTCAATTCGATGTCGCCCTGGTCCTCTTCTAGCGGCCTCAGCGCCACCTTCCCGTAGAACACATTTTTCTCTTCCTTGTTCATCTCCGCCTCGATATCAGGAATTGAATAGCGCGGATAGGTTTCGCGTTTCATAATGTCAAATTCATTCACGACTGCCAGTCCATCCTCAAAGGTCATGAAATATTGCTTGTCTTCCTCCATATCATGAATTTCATAGAAAACAAGCGTCTGAATATCATCTGCAACCACTCCTTTGATCTTCACCTTAACCCCATCGCTTTCCGCTTCCAGATTCAGCCTCTGGCCAAAGCCCTCCTGGAGAAATTCGCGTAAATGCACGTGATCTTCCGTCCATGCATAATAGACCTTTGGAAACGCACCGGTAATGAAGCCAACCGCCACTATGAAGGCAAAGGCACTCGCAAAACCAAGCGCCCATTTTTTGCGGATTTTAAACTTCTGCTGTCTATGTTCCTTCTGATCTGACAGTCTCTTTTTGACGTTTTCCATTAATTGAGGGGGCACATTCGGGTCATTATCTCCCTCAACATGATTCAGCCTAGTCATCGCGACTTCCTGAAAACTCGCCAAATCCTCCTGACAATCCCGACAATTATAAAGATGAATCTCAAAATCAATCTTAGCCGGACGTTCCATCGTTTTTTCCAGGTAATCGATATAATGCTTCTGAAACTGCTCACAGCCATGATAGTCAGACCCATCTGATTGTTTTCTGACTGACTGAATCCCTGAGAACAACAATTGCTTTATTTTTCCGACCGAAACATCGAGGATTTGAGCAGTCTCCTCCAGGGTGAAACCTGTTACATATGTAAGGATTAGCGCCTCCTTTTCCAGCTGGTCCATTGCAGCAAATATTTCGCGGCGCGGGTCCTTTTCCTCTGAACCTTGCAATCTAGAAAAATCGCGAATGTTTTGAATGAAAATGGAAGTGACCCACATCTTGAACGACGAATCCCCTTTATACCGGGGAAAATCCTTATGCATCTTCAGAATCGACTGGTAAAAAAGTTCCTCCATCTGCTGCTGATTTTGAACATAATACCAGCCGAAACGATAGAAATATTCCTTATGCCCATCAAACCAATCCGCGACAGATTCAATGCCATTCTCTTGAATCGCCCCAATCGAGATTGGCTCCATTTTTTCCAGGATCATCTTTGACTTTCCCCCTTGTCTCACACAATCACAAATTTCATTGCTTCAAATAAAACTACTGATTACGATAAATCAATTCATGGTCGACAAAGATCCTGCATCCTACTGTTACAGCACCGCCAAGACTAACCTTAATTTTCTGGTTAGCACTTTCATTATTTCTGATGACCCCATATAAAGTGGCCCGGTCAAAGGCAAACCCAAGATTCTGGTCCTGTAATTCGCCGTCTACAAACAGCTTTTCCCCATTAAACCAGGTATTCTCCACAAGAATATGATGACCTTTGTATGTAACCTTAAATACTTTCTTCATTCCCATCCTCCTATCCCTTTTTATATATACGGACAGGGACTCTGGAAGTTCCATGAAAAATTGGATGCACTTGGGTCTGTTGCTGTCATTTTGAACTGGAAAAAATCAGCGAAAATTTCCAAGTCACCAATAAAAATAAATTTTCGCCAGTAAACAGATACTATCCTGTTAAAATTCCGAATCAAACCTGCTCATTTGCAGGCAAATGACGTTGCATCAGGCCTTTTTTTCAGCTTATCTTTCCTCCAACGATACCACAAAATGGAAGACAGAGACATAGGAACTATAGAGGCATCTTTCGGAATTTCAGCAACGCATACATAAAAAAACAGCCGGGATCATGAATCCTGGCTGCCCTGTGCCCTTCGATTTCTATTTTATCAGGTCAGGACCGTTCCTCTGTTTCATGCAATGCCCTGAAACAAACAAACGGTCCCTTCTTGGAAAAGAAGCTATGGAAGGAGTTTTTCTTCTTTTCCATTTCCCTGCTGCTAAAGGAGGTTCCTGAATGAAGATTACGGAGGCTACTATACAGTATGTCAAAGAGTCTGAATGGCTAGGGCTTCTAACCATTGCTTAACAACATTTATGCCAGCCAACTGTACAGGTATTCTTGACGTGGTCTAAGTTTTTGGTTCTTGCAGCCAGGATAATCGATAGACCTTCTACCCCGCTGATATTTGACGAATAAAAAGATTTTTCGTTCTAGTCTGTATATCCGCCCTCCCATTCCCATTATCCATACATACATTATAACTAAGTTAATCAGGAGGGAGGTTTTACAATGTCTGGTGGTGCTGGATATGGTTCAGGATTTGCATTGCTCGTTGTTCTGTTCATCTTGCTGATCATCGTTGGAGCTTCGTATGTTGGCGGTGGATACGGCGGCGGCGGCTTTGGTTGGTAATCCCTTCACAGATTTCTAGACGAAGGAGGGATTTCCATGTGCTGTGGCGGCGGTTATGGCTATGGTGGTTATAGCTACGGAAACAGCTTTGTTTGAATAGTAGTGCTGTTCATCCTTCTTATCATTGTAGGAGCCGCATACTGTTAAGACATTCTTGAAGCATGGGTACATCCTATGCTTCATTATTTGTTTTCTATCCCAGTTTCACTATAGAACGAACTATCAGGAAGACCGAATATTCATTTCAAAAGAGTACCGCTGTTAACCAGTGGAGTCGACCACCCTAAACAAAAAAAAGAGCATTGGGCAAATTTATTCACCCAATACTTCCTGGAGCCCTATCCAACAATCAATCTCTCTTTCGGATAATGGCATTTTGGTTCTAGTTTTCCGCGGTTGAACAGGAAGATGAATGATAGAATGCCTATTCTTCCTATGAACATCAAGGAAATAATGACGACTTTCCCTCCCGTACTTAGTTCAGGAGTGATTCCCATTGACAACCCGGTCGTCCCGAATGCCGAACTGACCTCGAACATGATTTCCATCATCGTGAAACTTTCGGTCGCGTTCAATATGACCACCGCCGCAAAACAGAGCAGCATCGCTAAAAAACTGACCACAACAGATTTACGGACATCCTCCTCATACACCTCACGCCCAAACACCTTAATCGCATTATGCCCTTTTGCAAAGTTGATGATCAGCAATATGACCACAGCAAAAGTAGTCGTCCTTATGCCTCCGCCAACGGAACTTGGGGAAGCTCCGATAAACATCAAAAAGCAAAGAAGCAGTAAGGTAGAATTAGAGAAATCACTCACATTCATCGTAGCAAGCCCGCCGTTCCTTGTTGAAGAAGACTGGAACCAGGCATAAAAGAACGATTCATGCCAGTTATAACCCTTGAAAAAATGATTAAATTCAAAGAGCAGGATGGCGAATGTACCGAAAAACATAAGCGCAAAAAAGGTTACTGTAGTCAACTTCGTATACAACGAAAAATGGCCTCTACGCTTCTTTTTTCGATTAATGATAAATTCCTTTACCTCAATTAGTACAGGGAATCCAATCGCCCCTAAGGTTAATAGAATAATGTTCACGAATTGCACGAAATAATCATGCGCAAAAGGAATCAGCGAACTCCCTGTAATATCAAAGCCAGCGTTCGTCGTTGCACTTACCGCCGCAAATAATCCCTGTAGATAAGCTTCTTGCCATGTCGGGAAATACCCAAGAAAATACGTTCCTAATATAAGAGCCCCCACCGCCTCAATCAAGAGGATGATGGCCAATATTTGCCTCATTAGCTTGACCAGGCCTGCCATTTGAGACTGATTTTGGTCGGTCATGATTAACTGCCGATCTTTTAGACCGATCTTCTTTCGCAGCAACAGCCAGAAAAACGTACCAAGCGTCATGATCCCAATCCCGCCAAACTGAAGGATGAACATTAGTATGAAAACGCCCGGTGTACTGAAGGTATCCGATGTCGATACAACCGTCAGACCTGTTACACTAACAGCACTGACTGCTGTAAATAATACATCAATGAATGTCCAGCTTACCCCAGGCTTGAGAGCAATCGGGAGACTGAGGAGCGACGCTGAAATAAATACAGCAATCACATAAAACAATACAATGATTTGCGCCGGTTTCAACCAGTTCCTTTTTAAAATTTTCGCCAAGAATACCCCTTCTTACTTTGCAGATTAGTTTTCTAATTAAATACAAAAAGACCACACTTAACAAGAATGGTCAATGCAGCATCATCAACCCTTCTCTCTTCACGGCTTACGGAGTTAGCTGTCGGATTAGGGATTGAGAGTATCCCCTTTTAGCTGCATTCGCTAAAATTCACCCCAAGATAAAGTAGCTTTATCGAAATTGGTTCCCCCGCTCAAAAGATTCAGCAAAAAGGCCATCATTAAAATTGATAAGTATAAAGTACTCCTATAGCTTAATAGTGTCAATCTCTTTTTTAAAAACTGAAGGGGACACTTGCTTTCAATTAGGCAAGAAAAAGCAAGGCAATGTTCCATGAAATGTTTATCAGTTCTTCTCCAGATGAGCCCCGCTACCTTTTATTTATGCGGATACAAGTACATGTTCGAAAAGCAATTATCAATGTGAAAACAGCCTTTTAAAAAGATTATTACCTTGAGTACCTCTCTTGAACACAGCACACTCATATTTCATCTAAATGGGGAAATAATAGCGGGGAGGTGAAAATATGGATAAAGAAAAAATACAGCTTACTTCTTCTGAAATAGGAACCTTGTGGGGCGAATATGTAAACGGAACAATGATCGACGCGGTAAATAGATATATGTTCACCATTATTGAAGATGAAGCGATAAAGACCATTTTTGAGGATGCCATTTCGACGTTTGATCGGCAAAAGAAACAAATGGTTACATTTTTAGAGAACGAAGGGTTTCCGGTTCCCGTAGGATTTAGTGAAGAGGATATAAATAAAGGTGCAAAAAGATTGTTCTCCGACATTTTTTGTTTGAATTATTTACATATCATGACACTGCATGGTTTGATTGGGCATGTCACCGCTTTAGGCGTTTCAGTCAGAAAAGATTTACGGGATTTTTACGATTCAAGTGATAACGACGGAAAAAAAATGTACCACCAGACCATTGAACTATTACTTGAGAAAGGCAGTTTTCAAAGAGATCCTTTATTTTATCCTGCCAAAAACCCTGAATTTATTGAGAGCAAAGATTTTACAGATGGGATTTTCGGAAAAGGCAGAAATTTATCTGCCACAGAAATTATCAGTATTTCCTTCAACCTAAAAAAGAGTATTATGGCTAAAACTCTGTCTATTGCTTTCAGTCAAGTTGCCAACTCAAAAGAATTGAGAAAGTTTTTTTCAGATTCAGAAAAGACAGCTGATCAACAAATACAAGCTTTTTCCAAAATCATGCACGATGATAAATTGCCAACTCCACGGTCATGGGAAACAGAAGTCACAACATCAACGGACTCTCCTTTTTCAGACAAGCTGATGATGTACCATACCGGATTCTTGTTCCAGGCTGCCCAAGTTTACCACGGAACAGGTTTGGCATCCGCCATGCGGACGGACCTTATCACTATGTATGAAAGCATTATTCTCAAAAATTTAATAGTGACAAAGAAATGGTTCGATATTATGGAAAAAAATAAATGGCTGGAACAACCCCCGCTTGCTCCCAATCGGAAAGAACTCGCAAATGGAAACGAATAGCTTCAATGTCCCTCCGCATATGGAGGGACATTTTTATTAAGGTTACTGCTTTCTTTTATGTATAAAACGCAAATAAAACAAAAAGATAGCAATCAGTACCATGGCATAAAACGACCCAGAACAGTACCAAACATTCTTCAATTCTGTCCAAAAACTCATTCCGCCCTGGTCAGGAGGCAACAGAGAATAAACCGATACTTCCAAATAGAATAGAGCAAGGAAAAATAAGAATAAAGGAACAGATATAATCCAAACAAAACGATTGCGATTAAATTTCATCAAATGCCTCCTTATTTTTCTGCACTTGGCAACTGGGCACTTGTAATGACCGCCAGCTTTTTTCCCCGCTTTATTGAAGTTCAACACAAAAAGGTATATTCCTCCAAATTAATTTAAATGAGGGCATTTACTAAACCAGTTGAGCTCCCGTTACAATTTTCATTTTACCATCTAATTTCAGTGTTTACCTCCTGGCATCCCCTGTTTCAACTTTAGTTAACCACTCAAAAAAAACGCCAAGAGCATCACAAGCTCTCAGCGCATCCACTATAATATCCTCTTCCTAAAAACCAACACAAATAACAGGCTGACTGAGATCAGTACTAGAATTATATAAATAAACTGAGAGTAAACATCTATATACTTAACAATATCCTCCCAGGAAGCTCCGACAGTTGCACCCAAGTAAACGAGAATTGAATTCCAAATGAATGTTCCAATTGTGGTGAACAGCAGGAATGTCCTAAATCGCATTTTTGATATTCCCGCAGGAATGGAAATGAGACTCCGAAGCAATGGAATGACACGGCAGAATAAAACGGTCCATGCCCCATATCGATCAAACCAGGAATCCGCCTTGTAAATATCAGTTTTAGTAACACGGAGAAGGTGCCCCCATTTATCAACAATTCTCTCCAACTTTTCCACGCCCATCTGCAGCCCTAATCCATATAGCAAAACAGCCCCCAACAGTGAGCCCACGGTGGAAGAAAGGATAACGCCTGTAATGCTAAGGTCTGTTGAAGCAGTCATAAATCCAGCAAAAGTTAAAATAACTTCGGATGGTATTGGAGGAAAGATGTTTTCAAGCGCAATCAGAAACATTACACCTGCATAGCCAAATTCCTCCATTATCCCAATTAACCACTTTTCCATGTCATTCTCCTTAAGTTTAATGGTCAATCAAATAAAGAAAAAACCCTTACCATATAACTGGCAAAGGTTTTTCAAACAAAAAAGACCTTTACCGCTAAGATGGTAAAGGTCTTGCTAACAACAATAGTTGCCAACAAAGCCGAGAGTCAGGAACTCCGTAATGACGACCTTGTTGTAAAAGCTACTCCCCTTTAGGAGTATTCAATTATTAAGTAAATATTAAATGCGTATGCAAAGCTTGTCAACAAATACTTGGGAGCCCCCGGACGTTTCCTCCGCCTGATTTTATAAGCCTCCATCTTGTGTAGCCTTTACTTCATCTTAGCCAGCTTATTGGTGATTTCCGCGATTTCCTTCTCGACCTCGTAAAGATTTTTCTGCATCCGGTCCCTGCGAGCTGTTAGTACACTAAGCTGTTCTTTCAATTCCTCTTTGGTTCCGCTCATTCCATCGCCCTCCATTGTCCGTTTTAAAGATAGGAATAGGACTTCCCCTGAATATTATGTACAGTTGACAGAGGCATAGTAATGAAAAGAACATTTGGAAAAAAACTCAAGAACGAACGACAAAGAACAAATAGGAAACCAGGACACCTAACCATTGGATCGTGGCGAATAAAAAGATCATTTCCGTGCTGTAGGTCGGGTCGCTTAACAGCATGATCATGAGGAACGGGATCATCATGATTGATAAAAAACCAGCCACAAACAAACTTTTCACTAAAATACTCACTTGATATTCGTCGTATTCCTTCGTCCTTTTTAAAAGAATAAACACGATAATCACAGCCGTCAATCCGATGATCAAGTAGCCAATGAATTTCATATTGCCTGTTTTTAAAAAGTCTGACCATCCGTTCCAAAAATCCGAGTCCAGCGTTCTGCCATGTGAAAGTATCCTGATGAATTCCATATGGCCAGCTGTGAAAATAAATATGAATGAATAGATAGCAGACATGAAACTAATGAAAAGGATATTGATGGCAGGGTGTTTCAGTATACTCACTTTCGCTCACTCTCCTCAAACTCAAATAATTCCTCAATGCTCATATTGAAAAATTTCGCTAAATCATAGGCCAGCCAAATCGAAGGATCGAATTTATTTTTTTCAATCGCATTGATGGCCTGCCGTGACACATTCACCTTCTGGCCAAGCTGCGCTTGCGTTAGGCCAAATTGCTCTCTCAATTTTTTGACTTTATTTTTCAAGCTGGATTCCTCTTCTCATGTAAAGTTAACCTTACATATAAGTTACAAGCATTTCCACTTGGTGTCAAGTTAACCTTACATTCAACTTTTAAAAAAATGCTCTTCTATAATCGAAAAGCATCTGCGTAAATGATAACAACCGCCAATATAGCAGCCACTTCCTTTTCTTCATTCGGTCTCCTCCGAATCCAACACAAAATTCTTAATGATGTCTGGGTTGTATTTAATTTTCACGAACGCTTCTTGGCCTGCCCCATCCGTTTTTTCATTCCTAAACATCATAATAATCGCGTCACCCTTTTGCTCCACATCGACTTTGCTGAACTTACTCGAATGAGCATAAAGGATATGGCGGCCTTTGTCTTCATCAATGAATTCGTATGTCCTCGTCGCGGTTTGGTCAGGTTCGTGCAGCCACCTTAGCACTTCATCCCGGTCTTCCTCTTCAATCGAATTCATCTCATAAGAAAATATAAAATCTTTCGGGGCCTCCGGAGTTATAGTTTCACAGCCAGCTAAGATCAAACTGAGTAAAAGAATAATTAACACCCTGGATTTCATACCATTCCCCTTTCAGTTTTAATATAAATCATGATTCTTCCTAGGAATTATTTTCAAAAAACCTGCTATACATAAAGCCCCTATTGTTTTTACAATGCTGTTCCCAACTAGAGAATCTTCAACAGTTATCCCGATAAAGAGACATCCTACCAGCAACAAAATGAAACTCATAAGCCCTCTCATATTACCCCCCATTACTGTGAGCACGCTCTTATTACCAGAAAAAAACCCACTACAATCAAAATTGAAATCACATTTACCAAACAGCCACTGCCTGGTGACCCTGTCATGGCCTGTGCCCAGCCATTGTTCAAAGCCGCCCCAGGATTCTTCCATTGTTCCTTTGATTTTAACTGGTGTCTTTTTTCCTCGGACATAGCAGCCTCCCTTGAAACTTTTATAAAATTACAGCTGGCCTATCATGTTCCCATAGCGAGGGATGGGGCATTGTTATCGGCTCATTTATATTCTTTAATATGACGATAATTCTGGAAACCTCTTCGTTAT
>NZ_JAGGQM010000031.1:0-89012 GCF_018613295.1 Bacillus sp. ISL-39 | reverse complement strand
AAAACTGCTTGCATGAGCACTTTTTTTGTCCGAACACGGCACCACTTCAGACAAAACTGCTTGCCTGAGTCCTTTTTTTGTCCGAACCTGGCATTACTTCAGACAAAACTGCTTGCCTGAGTCCTCTTTTTATCCGAACATGGCATCACTTCAGACAAAATTGCTTGTATGAGCCCTCTTTTTGTCCGAACACAGCATCACTTCAGACAAAACTGCTTGCATGAGTCCTCTTTTTGTCCGAACCCAGCATCACTTCAGACAAAACTGCTGGCCTGAGCCCTCTTTTTGTCCGAACACGGCATCACTTCAGACAAAATTGCTTGCATGAGTCCTCTTTTTGTCCGAACCCAGCATCACTTCAGACAAAACTGCTGGCCTGAGCCCTCTTTTTGTCCGAACACGGCATCACTTCAGACAAAATTGCTTGCCTGAGCCCTCTTTTTGTCCGAACCTGGCATCACTTCAGACAAAACTGCTGGCATGAGTCCTTTTTTTGTCCGAACCTGGCATCTCTTCAGACAAACAACAAAAAAATACCGCAAGATTTTCCGAAAATCTGCGGTAGTTTCTTAAAATAAGCTTCAACTGTTCTTATTAATTATGAATCTGTGATTCTATGGGTGCCTGCTCGCAGGCAGCTGCCATATTACTTTCACGGAGAAGTGTTTCCATATACATATAGACGATTTGCTTGGTTTTATCATCTGCTTGAATGACATCCAGGTGCTGCATGCATTTCCGTATTGTCGGATGAATTGGCTTTTGAGAATGAGATATCATACCGGACACTCCCTACCCCAGTAATTTGAAAAGCTATACAACAAGGTTCGCCACTATTTGAAGTTTTTTGAGGGTATATGGAAATTATTAGGTCGGTTAGTTCTATTTTAAAAATGGGTAATGAACTATAAGAAGAACTAATCTTGGAGGTTGATCTATATGGCTGGAATAAAAAAAGTGGTGCTCGCTTACGATGATTCTGAAGGCAGCAAGAAAGCCTTGCAGCTGGCTAAGGAGTTCACTAATGAAAAAGATGGGGTCAAATTGTATGTAGGCCATGTTTATGAAGAGGAAATTAAAAGCGAACTGGTTGAAACGACTGAGCGCCCCATTGAGCATCTGCCAATCAATAACTTCCCGGCAGATGGGATCCAGGTCCCTCCACTGGCTATGGAGCAAGGTGCACTTGATAAATCAGAGCACTCAATCATAACCCACAGCTCTGAACAAGCCTTTAATAACGCAAGAGCTGAACTTGATGCGCTACACATCGACACTGAATACTCCATCCTTGAAGGAAGTCCATCCGAGAGTATTGTGGAGTATGCTAAAGATGTAAAGGCTGATTTGATCATCATTGGCCAGTCTGGAAAAGAAGGCATCAAGCGCAAGCTTCTTGGTGGAGTAAGCCAAAAGGTTGCCAATAACGCTCACTGCCATGTACTAATCGCTAAATAAAATCAAAAGCAGCCGGGTTTAAGCCATTACCCGGCTGCTTTTTTCATCAATTTCTTGCTTTATCCCTTCAATGCTTCAGCTGCAATTTCTTCTAACCGCTCCATTGTCTCCTTTTCTTCAAAGCTGCTGAATATCCTGAAATCATCTTGATCCAGAATCCTGTAATGCTGGCTAAGGATGTTCTGCTGCATTACAAATCCGCCAACTCTTGAAACTTCACGCCACCAGACTTTGCCGCCCAATGTTTTTTCTTTTCGATAGTCTGTACCTTCATGTGCGATGGTTTCAAGTACCTCTAGTGGTTCATTGCCGAACAAAAACTGGATGGTCTCTGTTTCCCTGAACAGGGCAGCTATGGCCACGACTGTCGACCAGCCGGCCTGAGCCCTGCCCTTTTCAATCTGGACAAGTGTCTTCTTGGAGATTCCAATGATATCAGCCATTTTATCCTGTGTGTAACCAACTTCTGCCCGCAGCACCCTTACTTTTTCCGATACCCTGCTAATAATTTCATCCCTAGTCATCCGCTTCATTCCTTTGAAATGCTTTTGGTGTAATTTTACACCAAATTAGTTAGAATTAAAAATACTTTTTATTTTACCGCAAGTTTTGCACTTTAAATTTGGCTGGTTTCGTAAAGATTGTTGTTAAAATCCCAAAGCCGATTATAATGTAATGTGAGCCATTTTGCAGGACGGTATTAAGTTTGCATGCTCTTTTCTCACAATAGAGTAAACTTTCCGAATAAACATTCAATCCTATTTGTAGTCAATAACAACAAAGTTTGAGAAAAGAGCATTAAATTTTAATATGATTGCCTTTAAACTCAATGTTGTTTTTGGTCCGCCGCGTTTTCTTCCCCCTTATATTATTGGTGCCATGCTCATTGCTTTTATAGTGCATGTTCAATACCTATGCTTTTAATATGTCGTACTGCATGCTCTTCGAAAAAAAAAAGGAATGCAGAGGACTGCATTCCTTTTGATTTATTTTGCTTGTTTTTCCCGGCTGATACTACTGCAGTTGGTTGAGCATGAGCTTTGGATGGAGCAGGCAGCACATTTTCCTTCCTTTGATTTCTTGATGAATCGGCAGAAGGCCCAGCCGGCATACCCGAATATGGCTCCGCCTATCAAAATGTTTGCGATCATAGATCCTTCCTCCTTCAAGGCTTAGGTTAGTCCTAACAACTTACCGCCTTGATAAATAACCAGAGACAATGCATATGCGATAACCAGGGCATAAGTGATTGAAAAAGCTGTCCAGCGTTTGGAAGCAGTTTCCTTATAAATGGTTGCTACAGTTGCAAGGCAAGGAACGTATAATAGGATAAATGCCATGAAGCTGTATGCAGCTAATGGTGTGTAATGAGCAGCAAGCAAGCCTTGCAGACTAGCTTCATCTGGTACAAAGTAAATGATGTTCATTGTCGAAATAATAGCTTCTTTTGCCAGGAAACCAGTGAAAAGTGAGGCACTGGCCTGCCATGTCCCAAAGCCTATGGGGGCGAATAACGGTGAGAAAATACCTCCAAGAACCGCTAAATAGCTATCATCCATGCTTACATTCACGCCTTCCGGGCCAGCGTAGGCAAGCAGCCAGATCAGGACGGAGCCGGCAAAAATAAATGTTCCTGCCTTCTTCACGAATCCTTTCCCCTTATCCCATGTGCTTCTCCAAAGCGCTCTCGCCTGCGGAAGCCTGTATGGGGGAAGCTCGATGACGAATACAGAAGTTTCACCCTTCAATAAGGTTTTCGAGAATACCTTTGCCAGCAAAAGAGCGATCACTACCCCCAACACATACAAACTCAGAACTACAGTTGCTTTATGTTCTAAAAAAAACGCTCCGACAAACAAGGCGTAAACAGGCAGCCGCGCCGAGCATGACATAAGCGGAGTCAGCAGGATGGTCATCAGCCTTTCCTTCGGTGTCTCAATGGTCCTTGCTGCCATGATGCCAGGTACATTACAGCCAAATCCGATCATCATCGGGATGAATGCCTTTCCATTCAAGCCGACTGATTCCATTAACCGGTCCATAACTAGCGCGACACGAGCCATATAACCTGAATCCTCAAGCAAGGATATGAAGAAGAACAAAATGAAGATTTGCGGCACGAAGACGAGGACTCCCCCTACTCCAGCTACAATCCCATCAAGAACCAGGTCCTTGATGAATGAGGAAGCACCCGCTGCAGTCAGTGCTGCTGTGATACCTGATGTTACTGGTCCGGACAGAAGTGAATCCAAGGCATCAGAGAGCGGGAAGCCAAGCCAGTCAAACGTAAGCATGAACATCATGTACATCAATACAAGAAAAATCGGGATTCCCAGGAATTTATTCGTTACGATCATATCAACCTTCTCTGTCAATGGAATCTTTTTATTTTCCATTGTGGTGGCTGCCTCTGATACTATTTTATCGATCGCTTCACTGCGCTTGCGATGGATGATCTGGTCAAGCGCTTGTTTACTGCCCGAATTTCGCTGTTCGGAAACCGAAACATGGTTGACCAGTGTGTCAAGCTCATCCAGTGAAAGTATTGTTTCCAGGTGATTTTTCACATAGGGGTTGCCTTCAAACAGCTGAAGTGCAAGCCAGCGAATCGGGTGTTCCGTCTTTCCGGCCAGTTTGGTCTCAAGCTCCAGGATGCCCGCTTCAATCGCTTTTCCATAATAAATGAGATTCGACTTCCCGATGCCGATAACTCCGCCAGTCACCAGTTCTGCAAGTTCATTACATCCTTTGCCTGACCTGGCAACAACAGGTGCTACAGCCACGCCCAATGATTGAGACAGTTTAGCAATATCAATTTGAATCCCCCTGTTTTTAGCCACATCCAGCATGTTTAAACCAATAATGACAGGTGCACCGTATTCCAACAGCTGCATAGTAAGGTGAAGATTGCGCCTTAACTGAGAAGCATCCAGGATATTCAGAAGTTTTTCGAATGGTTCATTCAGGAAAAAATTCGTCACAACACCTTCATCTTTAGAAAGTGGATTGAGGGTATACACCCCAGGAAGGTCAATAAGCTGGTCCCTGCCATTTTTTAATAGGCCAACTTTCTTCTCGACCGTTACCCCGCTCCAGTTCCCGACATATTCATAGGAACCTGTTAAGTTATTAAACAATGAAGTTTTTCCAGTGTTGGGGTTGCCAATGAGTGCAATATTCATCATACTCGCTCCACTTCAATCCTTAATGCTTCTTTGCGGCGAATGCCGATGCATTGCCCGCAGGATTCAACCATCACTGGGCCGCCAAAAGGCAGTATGCATTTTACGCACACTTCAGAGCCTTCTGCTATTCCCAAATCAAGCAATCTTCTTCTGACAAATTTGTCAGCACTAGCAATATTCAAGATCCGGCCTTTTTCACCAGTCTTTAATTTACCCAGCATAGCCATCACCTTTTTTTAGATTTAATAGTTATTATGAAACCCTTTGATGATTCATTTTTCTAAATGAGAATGATTATCTTTATTTAACCAGTTGAAGTCGAGTTGCACTGTGACATAAATCACTAAGATTAAGCTTGCAACGTATATTTATTGCAAACTCCATATAATTGACAAAACTTTTACCGAGAATCACTTCATTCCCATTACATACACTTATATGTATAAAACGCGCATAAAAAAAAGGAGAGCTATTCAGCTCCCCTATCTACTACATTTTATTGCTTACAGCTGTCGACTTAACCATTCTCGATGGTGCATAGCCGATGACCAGAATAATGATAATTGCACTTAAAATCATGCTCGGGATCATGTAAGTACCGTTATAGATAATGGAATAAAGCCACGCTGGCTGTCCTTCTGGCGCCCATACACCGAAAAAGATCCAGCCCGAAAAGAAATGAGCGATAAAGCGTAGCAAGCTTCCAATGAAGGTACCAGCGATGATCAAACCAATCCACTTTTTCTTATTCCCACTCTGGATGTTCTCCTTGACCTGCCTTGCAAAAATACCGGCAACTCCCAGCACAGTAAATGCCACCAAATAATCGATGAATCCCTGTACAGGGTGGTATATTTGCGAGAAACCAAGGATGAATTGCAAGAGTCCCAATAGCAGCCCAGTTATTGCGCCGCCCTTTATTCCCCAGCGGAATGCCATCAGGAATACAGGCACCATCGCAATCGACACTGACCCGCCCTGGGGCCAGATTCTTGAAAATAAAAACCCGGAAAATAAATCAAGCAAATAAGCCAGTGCGGAAAATACGGCTATTTCCACTAAAAAGAGAGTTTGTTTTTGTTTCATGTTTTGTTCCTCCTTCTTTTCAGAATGAGGTCCGTTTCTAACACGCCTTTTCTGCTTCAGAAACAAAAAAAGCAATCGTGGGGATCGATATAGGATTCCCAAGATTGCTTTCCTATCGCATCCACATTCCTTCGCTAGTATTAACTAACAGGTTCAAAGGGTAAGAACTCGGCCGCTCACTCTCAGCTGCTTCACACAGCTCCCCTTGTGGTTATTATTTAGTTTCTACACTATGAATATACTACTTCTTCAATTTAATAACAAGTATAACCTGTCAGCAAACTCTGCACTTCTCAATAAATGTCGATGACACAATAGACAAAACTCTTTCAATGTTGCTAAAAAAATCCTTCTTTTGTCACGTTTTTAGCTATTCGACGCAATTCAGCGGATGTTCTTAATATTCGACAAAGGGATTTAAGATTTTTCCTCGAATCTTTAATACCGAAATGAAAAACTGGGGGACTTAATGAAATGCTGCCAATTACGGATAACCGATTGCTTAGCTTCCTGACTAGTGAAAAAGAAAACCTCATAGCTGACTGGACGGAAAAAATCATCGTCTCAGAAGATGATCCATATAAAGAGAAAATAAGCAGGAACGCTGAGAGAATGTATGCAATCATTCTCTCGGTGTTTTCCAAGACAAGTGAGGAATTGGAAGAACATATTCAGGAGCTTGCTTTCATGGTCGGAGAAGAACGAGTACGTGCTGACATAAACATTGGCGATTTTGTCTATAATGTCAATTCCGGACGCTCCGTTCTATACAAACATCTTCATAAAATGAATATGGAATGGACAGAAATGCAAGAAGCCATCAACTCGATCAATTACTGTTTCGATACCTTTTTGTATTACGCTGTATCTTATTATAATGAACAAAAAAACAAGATCATCGAGGAAAAGAACCAGTTCATAGATTCAACACATAAAGACAGGCTGACATTGCTTGGGCAAATGACGTCTAGCTTCATCCATGAATTCCGCAATCCGCTGACTTCTATTCAGGGCTTCATCCAACTCTTAAGATCTGAACATCAAGATATGAAGTATCTCGATATCATCTCAAGCGAGCTTGAACAACTGAATTTCCGGATTTCGCAATTCTTGCTGCTATCAAAAAAAGAGCTGATTGGAAAAGAAAAAACGCATTTCTCTTTGAATAAAATGATTGATGAGGTTTTAAATTTCCTGTATCCCAGCATCCTTGACACGAATGTCCGGGTGATCAAGGATATAGCCGAGGATATGGATTTGTACGGCTATGCTGATGAAATCAGGCAGGTCCTCATCAACATCATCTTCAATGCCATTGACGTATTGAGCCAGTACCGTGATGATCCACAGATTGAAATAAAAGGATATTTCGTGAATGATACCCATATCAAAATAGAAATTTCGAATAATGGGCCAATCATACCCGACAATTTGTTAAAAACCATCTTTGAGCCATTCGTCACGACCAAAACACTTGGAACCGGACTTGGATTGTTCGTCTGCAGGGAAATCATCGAAAAGCATAAAGGCATACTCGCCTGTTCATCAGAACCTGACAAAACGTCTTTTATCATGCTGCTGCCTTTGACAAAGATCGAAATCTGACATATACCTGAACAACGAGACCCCGCCGGCAACGGCGGGGTCTCTTCTACTTTAATCTAAATATTCAAGGGAGCGGTCGTCCGCCACCTTTTTCACTTTACTTTTCTCAGGCCTTAACGCATGCTTTTTCTCAGATTCAGAGACAATGACCGCACAAGCTGCATCGCCAGTAATATTGACAGCCGTTCGAGCCATATCGAGCAGACGGTCGATGCCAAGTATTAGTCCAATCCCTTCGACTGGCAGGCCTACTGATTGGAGTACCATCGCCAGCATGATCAAACCAACACCTGGAACACCTGCCGTCCCTATACTTGCAAGCACTGCAGTCAGGACAACCGTTAAAAGCTCGGCCATTGTAAGGTCGGCACCGTATACCTGTGCGATGAAGACGGTAGCTGCCCCCTGCATGATTGCTGTGCCGTCCATGTTGATTGTCGCTCCAAGAGGCTGCACAAAGCTGCTGACAGATTCAGGAACACGAAGGTTCTTCTGTGCTGTTTCCATTGAAACCGGAAGTGTTGCATTACTGCTCGATGTACCGAAGGCAACACCCATCGCCGGGGAGAATTGCTTGAAGAACCAAAATGGATTTTTCTTACCAATGAAATAGACACCAGATCCATAAGTAATAATCGCATGGACAACGAGAGCCAGAACAACGACGATCATATATACTCCCATCGCCTTGATGGCATCGATTCCCTGACTTCCGATAGCCGTAGCAATTAAACCAAAAGTTCCATAAGGAGCAAACTTCATGACAAGGCCTACCAGATACATCATGATCTCATTACCTTGTTCGACCAGATTTAGTATCCCTTTTGTTTTGTCACCCAGTGCTGTTAAAGCAATCCCGATAAATAGCGCAAACACGATAATTTGCAGCATATTGCCAGCAGTAAGTGCTTCAAACGGGTTCGCTGGAATAAGATTTAAAAAGGTTTCGCTTACCGGAGGGGCCTTTTCAGCCTTGAATTCTGCTCCACTGGTATCAAACTGGCCCATCAAGCCAGGCTTGATTAAAAATGCCAGCGCAAGACCAATTGTAATTGCAATCGCTGTTGTACCTAAAAAGAAGCTTACAGTCTTAAAACCAATCCTCCCAAGTTTCTTGGGGTCACCTAACCCAGCGGTTCCGAGAATAATTGAAAACAGGACAATCGGTACGACAAGCATACTGATTAAATTGATGAATATCTTGCCAAGGGGTGTAAATAGGAATTTATCTAAAACAGTGAACAATTCAGGTGAGAAAATATTGAGGATCAGCCCGGTCATTGCGCCAAGTCCAAGGCCAATCAAAATCTTAGTCGTTAATTTCATAGTCTTCCTCCCAAAAAAAAATTAAAAAACAATGTAAAGCTTTATTCCCTCTTTTGGCCGGCTTAAACTACAGCGAACTAAATGGCCAAAACTACCATCAGGAAAAGTTTAAGGAGGTTCCTATGTTAACATTAAAAGTTGATTCCGAACTTGAACTGCGAATTTTTGAGCCGCGTGAAGCGGGGGAGTTATTCTGGCTTGTGGATTCTAATCGTCGCTATTTGCGGGAGTGGCTTCCCTGGATAGATGGTATTCAAGCTCCCGGTCAATTTTTTTCAGTGATCCAAATGTGGCAGAGAAATTATCAAGAAGGGAGCAGCATTCATTTTGGCATTCGATACAGGGGGATCCTTGCAGGCAGTATAAGCCTGCATGGCATTGACTGGAGCAACTCGCAGGCAAGCATTGGCTACTACACGGCGGAAAAACTGCAAGGAAAAGGCATTACAATTAGATCAGTGAAAGCAGTCATAAACCATGCTTTTTATGAGCTTGGGCTTAACCGCATAGAGATCCGATGCGGCAAGGACAATCATAAAAGCCAGGCCATCCCCAAGAAGCTTGGGTTTTACAAGGAGGGTGTCATACGTGATGGGGAATACTTAAATGGACATTTTCAGGATTTATTTTTATATGGGCTTCTTTCAAAAGAATGGCATAGAAGACATGTACATTATTCTTAAGCACTGGAATCAAGCAAATCAACGGATTGGCAGCTTGATGGTAAATGTTGTCCCTTCACCATTCGATACCACATTGATTTTGCCATTATGTTCTTCAATAATTTTATAGCAGATCATCAAACCCAGTCCGTTCCCATTCTCCTTTGTTGTATAAAAAGGCTTGCCGATCCTGTCCAAATCCTTCGAAGGGATTCCTGAACCCGAATCAGCTATGGCAATAGTCAACTCCTCAACTGATCTGGAAATCGCAACCGTTATTTCACCTGGCAAATCCATCGCATCAATCGCGTTCATCAGCATATTGATCAGCACTTGCTTGATCTTATTCCCATCACAAAGCAACATTCCATCTTCAAGTGTAGATTGCTTGGTTATTTCGACGCACTTTTTTGCTGCCTCAGCCATCAGCAGAGTGATGGCATGATCAACCAAGTCATTTACGTCAAAGGACTTTAAGTCGGATTTATGCGGCTTTGCCATAATCATCAGCTCTTTGGATACTGTCTCCATCCGCTTTATTTCCTCTTCCATGATCGCTAAATAATTGTGATTCAATTCTTTCCCTGACTTCATAAGCTGGATAAAACCTTTCAGGCTTGTCAAAGGGTTTTTGATTTCATGTGCAATACCTGCAGCAAGCTGGCCAACAACATTCAATTTTTCATACTCAAGGATGAAATGCTCTGTTTTGATTTTTGCAGAAACATCACTTGTCACTGAAAATAGTTCAAATGGTTCATTTGTTTCAGGATGCCGAACAACCGAGATTTGTGAATTCACCCAGATATACACTCCGTCTTTTCGCTTAATGCGGTAAGTGAGACTGCATACGTCCTCAGCTTCGGGCATGTCAGCATTCAAGATCCGTTTATAATCCTCGGCGTGAACAAGTAAAGTGTACAGTTTTCCGACTAATTCAGATGGCTCATAGCCGAGCATGGAATAAACGGTTGGTGTAACATATTTGATGAGACCATCCGGAGTTCTCTTGCAAATGAAATCCAGGGATGGACCTACCCAAATTTGTTCATCCGTCTTTTCGGCTTTATGTAACTTTCTTTCCAAACTTGATAAAAGAATACTCATAGACAGCCTCCCTTTTTATAGAAATTTTACTGAATATTTAAACTAATTTCAAACTCTAACTGTTAAAAAAGCCATAAAAAGGGTTTTATTTACATTGGGAAATTTTTCTGACCCTCCTGGAAAAGCATTAAATTGTTAAAATCTGAATTTTCCAATATACTTGAACATAAACTTCATACTTTATGTGTCCGTTTCATACATTGATATCAAACCGTATTAATGTTCCCCTTAATTATTCTTGATATGGTATAATAAAATTTAAATGATAAAGCTGAGGTGGTATGATGGGGCAATCTATCGTATCGAGAATTTAACAGCTGTAAACGCGGAAGGAACAGCATAACAGGATGTTGGCCCTGGCTGATCCAGCCGCACGGAACGGGCCGTTAAAATGTCTTGATGAATGTAATCATTTATTTGCAGCCTGTAACTCCAGGCTTAATTTTCAGTTTACTGGGAGGTGACTCCTTACCCGCAAATCCGCGGGCTAAGGGAACTTATTTGGACATATTTAACTTGGTTTGGATAGCCATTTTAATTGCTTTAACGGCATTTTTTGTCGTCTCAGAATTTGCGATTGTTAAAGTGAGAAGTTCCAGAATCGACCAACTAATAGAGGAAGGCAGCAAAAAAGCTGTGCTCGCAAAAAGAGTCATATCCAATCTGGATGAGTACCTTTCTGCCTGCCAGCTTGGGATCACAATCACTGCTCTGGGAATAGGCTGGCTTGGAGAGCCGGCAATTGCCGATTTGCTAAAACCATTGTTCAACAGCCTGGCTATTTCTGAATCCGTCGGACATGTCTTTTCAGTGGGGATTGCATTCGCGACGATTACGTTCCTGCATGTCGTAGTCGGGGAACTCGCCCCTAAGACTTTAGCGATTCAAAAGGCTGAATGGGTTTCGCTGAATACAGCTGGTCCGCTGATCCTTTTTTACAAGATCATGTATCCATTCATCTGGTTATTGAACGGATCCGCTCGTCTTGCTGTTGGGCTTGTCGGTCTTAAGCCTGCCTCTGAACAGGATTTGGCTCATTCTGAGGAAGAACTTCGCATTATTCTGTCTGAGAGCTTTAAAAGTGGTGAAATCAACCAGTCAGAGTTTAAGTATGTAAATAAAATTTTCGAATTTGACAACCGGATCGCTAAGGAAATCATGGTGCCCCGTACGGAAATCATTTCGTTGTCAATCGAGGATACTCTGGAGAACTTCCTCCAGATTGTAAAGGAAGAGAAATTCACCCGATATCCCGTCATCGACGGAGATAAGGACCACATTGTCGGGCTTGTCAATATCAAGGAAGTCATGACTGATCTGATCCATGACCAGGGGCGCGGAAAAAAAGCGATAGATTCATATATTCGTCCAATCATCCGGGTCATTGACAGCATCCCTATTCACGACCTGCTCGTCAAGATGCAAAAAGAACGCATACACATGGCGATCTTGATGGATGAATATGGCGGAACTTCCGGGCTTGTAACAGTAGAAGATATCCTTGAAGAAATTGTGGGAGAAATTCGCGATGAGTTCGATATGGATGAAGTGCCGATGATTCGCAAAGTCAAAGAAAGTCATTATATCATCGATGCCAAATTGCTAGTCAGTGAGGTAAATGAAATGCTTGCGATTGATATCAACGATGAAGATGTCGATACAATCGGCGGCTGGATGCTTACCGAAAATTATGAAGTCAAGCAGGGCGACGTTGTTTGCTTTGGATCCTATTCGTTCAAGATCATTGAAATGGAAGAGCACCACATTAAATATATTGAAGTAAGTAAACAACCCGAAATCGAAAAGCCAGCGGAAAATTTTTTTATGAACCAGACTGAAGTTGTTTCATAGAAAAACCAATTAGTTCTAGGGCTGTATCATGCTAAAACTAAACAAAAACAGGCAGATACCAAACTCTGCCTGTTTTTTACATTTTACAGTTTCCAATTTTGGACGTCATCCGCTTCGATGATACCCATTATTACATCGTCAACATCTGGATCCGTCAGTACCTTATCCCTGACCCTGAACTTGATATCATCAGCGTCGGCAAGTGTCAGCCCTTTACGGAGTTCCAGATAACTTTCGACATGGTACTGTCTGCCCTCCTGGACAATCCTTAACGTATTGATGTCAATTACATCCGGATCGGATAGAATGAGCCTTGCAATCCTGTTTTCAACCACGTTAGGCGCGGCGACACCAATCAGTCCAACCGTATTTTCATAACCAATCTTCAAAGCAATCCCAATCAGCAGGATGCCAATCAGTAAGGTTCCAATCCCATCAAGTAAATAAAATCCTGTAACATGGGCCATTACAATCGAAACAAGTGCTAACAGTGCACCAAAAGTCGCAATCAAATCTTCATAGAAAACTAGTCTTGTCGGCGGAGCAGCCAGACTGACATTCTTAAATGCATTTCCTACTATTCCGAATCCCTTTGCTTCACTTCTCGTTTCGTGAGCAATTTCCTTCATTGCTTTTATCAAGATTGCCCCATCAACAAGTACTGCGATTATCATAATAATAACATTCAACCACATATTTGAAGAAGCTTTTGGATGCTGGATCAGTTCCCATCCTTTGATTACTGTTTCATATGCCATGATTGAAATGATGATGACAGCCACGAGTACGAACAGGTTTACAACTCTTCCAAATCCGGTCGGAAATCGCTTTGTCGCTTCTTTTTCCGAGATGGCACTGCCGATGAAAACAAAAAATTGATTCAGTGCATCTGCAACCGAATGAAGTGTCGTCGCGAGCATCGTACCACTTCCGCTGATAGCTGCAGCAACCCCTTTGATGATTGCAAGGAAGGTATTCCCAACCGCAGCAATCCCCGAAGATTTATTTCCTCTTTTAAAAAATTCAATCATTGATGACATTTCTCCACCCGCTTTACTAGTTAAATATATTTTCCTTTACCTTTTCACATTTCGTTCTACTTTAAACATTTTTAAGATTAACTTCAGGAACCACTTAGGTAATTAACATGCAAAAGAGCCCCTCAGGATTAGGTCCTTAGGGGCTCTCTTCTAAAATTCACGTCCTGCTTTTAGAGGCTTCTCCAACTCTTTTATTATAGGCATTCCATTTCTGTTTTGCATTGATCAAGATGTCCTCTGCCAACAGCTCTATTCCGATTGCCGTCAGCGAGAAGATATCAGCATAGTGCTTTTTCACTTCCCATTTCAATTCATGCTTACCGCAAATACTGTATTTGTTCACTTCTTCCATTTCCTTGCTAAGAAGTGCTAACTGCTGGTTTTTTTCCTGTTCGGGAAGAGCAACAATTTCATCGATTTTCTCTATATATTCAAGCGACCTGGTGATTTTCTCATTCACCTCATCATGTGTCTTTTGGTCTACAAGGCTGTACTTCAGTTTAAAGGCATTGAGGCTTCTGGCAGATTCATAGGTTGACTTTACAATATCATCCCTGGTCATATAATCTGTTTCAAAGCTGAGCATGTATTTCCATGATGGCTGGGTGATTGCTTTTCTATGGTCCTCAAGTGTATGGCAGAACTTCTTATAGCCATATTTTTCGGGATTTTCAAAAGCCGGGCTTGCCGGGTCCAGGAATGGTGCCAGCGGAGCGACAAAGTATGATAGACGTTTATCCCCTCCACATGCATTATGAATTTCCTCACAAAATTCGACATTGTCAAGGGCGCTTTGATAATCCTGGTGCGGAATGCCAACCATGAAAAATATATCTATCTTCTTGCAGCTATGCTTTAATGCAGCCTGCAGTGTTTCAATGACTTTTGCATTTGTGCAATTAAATTTGCCATTATAACGGCGGATCTTCTCATCATGTGTTTCCAATGTCAATTCAATGCTGTACTTTGGTACAGCCTTCTCAATCTTTTCAAAAAACTCTTCGTTCGCATATTGGAACAACTCGAATACCAGCTCATTTTTCAAGTTGATCTTACTGAGCCTTTCAAAAAACTCATCCACATATTCCTTTCCCGCTTGGCGGATATCATGAAGAATGAAAATCGGAGCCCTGCTGAAGCGCTGGATGAAAAGAATGTCCTCTACTAGTTTAGCAGGCGAGCGTTTTGCCAGGACTTTACGATTGCAGTTATCCTTGTATGATTGCTTCGAGCCCCCGCAAATCAAGCAGCCCTGGGTGCAGCCTTTTGCCGTGAGAATCGCGGTATTAGGGTATTGAAGCCATCCATTATAGGGGAGCGGGTCCAGGAAATTCTTATACTTGAAGACCGACTTGATCGTATATCGATAGCCCGGTATATCAAATTCATCCAGGCTGTCAGGAACATGGCTTAACGGGTTGTATACTGGAGTGTCTCCGTCCTTCCAAGTAAGGTTTGGAATCCCGCCCTGATGATGGGTTCCATTTTTCAAATGGTTGATCAAAAGGAGCATTAATTTTTCAGTTGAATCACCCCTCATGACAAAATCAATGAATGGATATTCTATTAATTCTTTATGGTAATAGGTTGCAGATAAACCGCCAAAAACCATAGGAGTTTCCGGGTGAAGGTTTTTCACAATTTTCGCAAGTTCGATACTTCCATGAGCATGCGGCAGCCAGTGAAGGTCAATTCCAAAAGCCCGTGTCTTGATCTTTTTTAATTTCTTTTCGACATCAAAGTTTTCATCCATCAACATTCGATTAGCGATATTAATAATTTTCACGCGCAAGCCCTGGCGTTCTAAATATTCCGCAATGCTTGTCAGGCCAATAGGATACATTTCGAATACTGGAGAGGATGGAACGACGTCACTGATCGGGCCTGCCAGCAGCGCATTTTTCCTGAAATCATAAACACTTGGCGCATGAAGAAGGACTAAATCGTATTTCAAAGGACTCACCTCAAATAAAATATATACTATTAATCTGCCTAATAAAGGCAATGTATGAGTACACATTAATCATAACTTCCAAATACTTCGTCTTAGTCCCGCAAAGTGAAATTTTTTGTGAACAACTTAACATAACTGCTTCAAAAAGCCTCCAGACCCTTATAAATAAAGAGATTGAGAGTTTATGAAAGTTTTGTGGAAGCATTATATAAAAAAAGAGACTGCACGATCGCAATCTCTAAAAAACTATTTTTCTTGCTGGACCATCAGGATTTCTTCCTCGACCCTGCCCAATTTTAAAAGATGGGAATCAAGGCGTTTGTGGATCGTGGTGAATTCTGTATTGTTTTTCATTGCTGCTTTGCTTAGCAATTCTTTTAACATGTTTTCGATTTTTGCACTTTGTGCTTCTTCCATTCTTTCAAGTGCGTCTTTAATGTCTGTTATATCGATCTGGTTTGATGTTACGCGATGCTCAATGCTATCGACTTTTTCGAGTCGGCCGAGTCTTTTTTCTATGTTTTCGGTCCTTTTATTCAATGAGTCAATCGAACTTTCAATACCTTTTAAGAGATTGATGATTTCAGATATCCCTTCCATTTCACATGGCTCCCCTTTATTTGGCTTAAGGTTATTTTATCATCATTATTCACATTGATATGTTACAAAACTAGTAACAAAGACGCCTTTGTTTTCATTTTTGCCATATTTCATTGTTACTGCATCTCCAGTTCCATTAACGCTTTTTCAGCGTTTCTTCTGGCCATATTTATCGTATTCCAGCTTTCTTCTGAATCCAGGAATTCTTGCCTCCTTTGCAGCAGCAAGTCCGTGAGACCTGGGTGGTCTGGATTAAGCTTATATAGCTCCACCAGTCCCTCCACTCCTTCATAAGACAGTGAGTTCAGATAGTAAATATCTATTTTTCCGGTTTCTGAATAACGCTCCAAATTACGGTCAACAACATACCGGTCAAGCTGGACTGTGTTGATCAATGTATAAAAAATGATGGCAGATATGATGTAAAAGCGGACTAGTGAGAGCCTTTCCATCCATATTCTCATAAAGGAGTAGCACAATATCACCAGCAGGAAAACCATGAAAGAATGGGCCAGTACCCTGGCAAAAGTGAATCCATAAGCCTCTTCATACATGAACAGGCGTATAAAAGCTGAATACAGCATCACTCCGCTAAAGATGACGAGCAGAGAAAGAAGAGAGCGAATAGCCAGCGTCATAAATTTGGAAGCTTTATCAACATACGAAACAATAGCGGATATGATCAACAAATTCAACATGGTCACAAAAAGAAGTTCAAAGAATCCTCTGCGTGCAAATTCAGCATACGTAAATCCTGCCTTTAGAGTCTCACTGAAAAAGTATTGGAATTGTACAATGACAAACAACAGATACACGATATTCAATAAAGTAAGCACTGTCAGGCTGATCACGCTGTCCCATGCCATCTTATCTTTTGGCTCCTGGGATTTTGCAGGCAGCGGCTGCTTATTCCTTAGCACCTGGAATAGTCCAAAGATTGACAATGCATAAATAGTGACCGCAATCGTCCGCAGCACTTCTTCCTCTATCTTCAATCCCAAAAGCCAGCGAGGGAAGGCGCCTAATAGGTTTCCGAACTGCTGGTCAGCAGAGACAAGCAGATTGACGATAACAAACAATAGCGGGATTGAAATAGCCATGCCGATCAATACTTTTCGGATCGTTGCACTCTTGCTTTCTTCAAGCCCTCTGACTGCCAATTTAGCCGCATTCATTAAAAACTTGTAAACATAGGCAATTGCTGCTCCTACTGTCAAAAAGAGATTTTGGACGAACGGCCATCTATGCCATTGATTATGAAGCGGATAAGTAATAAGCACAAGCTGGATAAGGACCATCACTGGAATCACCAGGAAGTTCAATACATATAAAATCATATTCGAATGAAGAAAAAAGCTGGTTGAAAGGAGCCATATTGAAGCAACCATCAAAAGTCCAAGCCTTTTATTGGTGAAGGCAAATGAACGATACCTCCAGAAGAACACACCATAAAACACAGTAATAAACACAGGATAGGATAGGCCAATTTTCCCATTCAAGAAAGACCTTTCAGCCAGGATCCCCAGAGCAAGACAAACCAGGAAAAACATCCAGTCACCTTTTTTCATTTTCACTTCCACTTGACTCTCTCCTCTCACCTAGAATAACTAGGTATATATTCAAAAAATATATTCACCTTATAATTCTATGTACATAGAAATTCTATGTACTATGACAAAAAAATTAGATGGAAGCCCTTTTCCCCCATCTATATCCAACCCAACATATTGGATACAATAGTGCTGTAAACAAAATACAAATAAAAATGAATGCGGGGCTTAGGAGCGGCTGGAACCAATCATGCGGAATCAGGTTGAACAAAGTCAAGTTCATAAGAATGATGTTCGGCAGAATGGAGAGAATGAACGTCTTTTTCATCAATCTCCTGCCCTTATGGCCAAAGCCTTTGCCTATTTCATATCCAAGCAGTATCCAAAAGAAGAGGTAAAGCAAAATGATCACAGCTGGTATCGACGTCAGGCTTTTCCACGCCATGTCAATGAAAGGGAAATCAAAAAGATTATGAACCAGGGTCAGGATGGTGCCGCCAACGAAGAATATCAGGTTGGCCAAAATAAAAACCCATTGAGTTTTTATTGAGGTCGTTGACAGTTCTTCCTTCCAGCTATCTGCAATCTCTTCCGGAGTCCCCAACCTTGCATAAAGTTCAGTGCTAATATCCGCCTCTTCTCTTTCACTGCCATTGAACTCTTCAAGCATTTCTGTGATATGGATATCATATTCAGCTAAAATTTGTTCTTTGTCCGTATGCTTCCCCAGGTGCCTGCCAAGCTCGTTGAGGAATTCAGTCTTTAACTGGATCATTTTTCGGTCTCCTGATCACTTTGTTCATGACATTGACGAACTGTTGCCATTCTTCCGTTTTCTCTATAAGGACTTCCCTGCCCTCATCAGTAATCCGGTAATACTTCCTTGCCGGGCCTTTTTCCTGCTCCTGCCAGTAAAATTCAATGTATCCCTGCTTTTCAAGCTTATGCAATGCCGGGTAAAGGGTTCCTTCTTTTACCTGCAGGCTGTGGTCACTGCGCTTATCCAGTTCTTTCACTAGCTCGTAACCATACATATCCCGTTCATTCAACAACTGGAGCAGCACAAGCGATGTGCTCCCTTTTAAAAGTTCACGATTAAACATCCTATCACCTACCTAGTAATAAAAGGTACCTACCGGCATCATAATATATATTGGTGAAAATTTCAAATTAAATTTCAAAAAGCAGACTGTACTTTTCTGCTAGCCTACTTCCTGAATATGATTAATTGCTTCCGGATGTTGCTTTCAGGCCGATGATCCCAACCAGAATGAAGGCAACGAACATCAGTCTCATCAGGCTACGCGGCTCTCCAAACAAAACTATCCCTAGAATGACTGCCCCTGCAGCTCCAATTCCAGTCCAGATTGCATATGCAGTACCGATTGGCAAAGTTTTGACTGCCATAGACAAAAAATAAAAGCTTATGGCCATCCCGACCAAGGTGATCAACGATGGAACTGCTTTGGTGAAACCTTCTGTATACTTCAGGCCAATGGCCCAAACGACTTCAAATATACCGGCGATAACTAAATAAAACCAAGCCATACTTCTTACCCCTTTCATTTTAAAGTGCAGGCGACGGAGCTTGATTAAGAAAACTTCATGGGATTATCCGCAACTCAATAACCATATAAATATCTTAACCATAAAAAAACCGGGAGATATCACATAGATATCTCCCGGGTTTTTATCCCTCCGTGTACACAGGCAATTCCTGTGCGCCCTCTCTCGGACCAGTCCAGCAAAAGCTGCGGAACCCTAGAGGACTTTTCATAAAAGAATAGTAACATAATCAGCACAGTCAGTCAAAAAGGCCGTCATGTCTCCTGAAGTTCCCTGTTCATCATCGTTTCATATTCATTGGATGGCAATGGCGGTGAGTAAAAATATCCCTGGACTTCGTGGCAGCCCAGTGATTTTAACAGGTCAATCTGAGATTCCGTTTCTACCCCCTCGGCAATCACCTTTAACTTTAGGTTCGTTGCCATAGAGACAATCGTGGATATGATTTCACGGTTTTCCTGGGAGTGTGAAATGAAGCTCTGGTCAATTTTCAAACGATCGACCGAAAGCTTACTTAAATAACTCAATGAACTGTATCCCGTGCCAAAATCATCAATGCTGACCTCGATTCCAATCTCCCTTAAAGCCTGGAGCTGTGCGTTGATGCTATCTTCCTTCTTAATCATGATACTTTCAGTTACTTCGATTTCAATCAATTCACCATAAAGTCCATATTCTTTAAGTGTTTGCCTCATAAATTTCACGAAATCCTCCTGGTAAAAATGGATGATCGAGATATTGATCGAAGTGCGGGGAACTTCAAAACCCTGACCCTTCCATTGTACAAGCTGACTGAACACTTTCCTGATGATCAATCTCTCGAGAGGTACGATCAAGTTCGCTTCCTCTGCAATCGGAATGAACACACCTGGAGGAATCATTCCATGGCGAGCATGCTTCCACCTTGCCAGTGCTTCAGCCCCTGTTATTTCATTTGTTGCTGCATTGTACTTAGGCTGGTAAAAAACCGTGAGAGAATCACTATTTATAGCGTTCCGCAATTCATTCTCAAGTTCAAACTTATTCAGGTTATGGTCCACCATGCTTTGGTCAAAAAACTGAAAGTGGTTCGCACCGTTTTCTTTTGCCTTATACATTGCCATATCAGCAAACTTCAGCAATAATCCAAGATTATCCGTATCTTCTGGATACCTTGAGATCCCAATACTAGCCGTGATCAGGAATTCCATTCCCTCCGCAAAAAGCGGACTCTGGAATGCATGCACAATCTTTTTGGCAACTCCGTCTGGCTTATTCCCTCCAGTAACAAGAATCGCGAATTCATCTCCGCCTATTCTTGCAACAAGGCATTCCTCCGGGACAACTTCTGAGAGCTTCCTGCCGATCTCAACCAAAATCTTATCACCAAATGAATGCCCAAATGTATCATTGATTCTTTTAAAACGATCAAAATCAAGATAGATCAAGGAAAACCCTTCATCCTTAATAAATTGCACTGCCATGACTTTCTCTAAATTCCGTCTGTTAGGCAAATTAGTCAGTTCATCATGATATGCAAGATACTCAATCATTTTGTCTGCTTTTTTCTGTTCTGTTATGTCCCTGACTATTCCAAAGACACCAACTGTTGTATTTTTAACGATGATTCTCACCGCTGTGATTCTTACGTCGGCATAAGTTGAATCCGCCCTTATCAGAGTGGTTTCAATCAATTTCGTCTCACCGCTGAGCACTTTCATGAAATATTTCCTTATTTTCTTTTCTTCCTCGCTGCCCCCAATCAAATCAATGAAATGGAGACCCGCTAATTCATTGGCCATATAGCCTGTCAGCTCAACTGCCTTTTTATTGACACTTAAAATATAACCTTGTAAGTCGACCCTGAATACAGAATCAGGGTTATGGGTAAACAAGGATAAATGAGACTGGACGTTCTTCATGATCAGTTTTTCGCCAAATAGGTCCGGTACGAGCATGAATAATAAATTTGCTGTGGCCATATAAACGAACGGCGCCAGGTAGGAATGTATGCCGCTTCCATCTGTAACGTTCATCATCGAAGTCAGGACGATATACGGGATACCTCCCATTGCCATGCCGCCAAGGACACTGCCTGTATACTTATACTTTTTTACAAACTCATAAATATCCTCGTTGGTAATCTGCATCAAAAACCTGATGAGCGAAAATGAAGTGACCAATATCATTAAAAAGGAGATAATGGATAAAATCGGCTGAACTTTGATAGCTTCCCTGAAGATTATATAGAATGCCGTATATTCAGCCCCCATGATGCTGGCAGCTATTAATAGACTAGTGAATACGTACTGAGCAGTATTCGCAATATCCCTTTGCGCCAGACTCAAAGCTGCGTATGATCCAATTCCGCAAATGCCAAAAAATATCATAAAAAATAAATAAATATTGCTTGTCGAAAATGGAACGCCTGCAGAAATAATCACAAAAAGATGTGTCAGCAAGAATGTGAGAGCCAAAAGAAGCGAATACAGGACCATTTTACGTCTTTTTCTATTAACCGTCTTTTTGATTTGCCTGCTGAATTCAACTCCCATTATGGACGAAATGATTAAAAAAACGACGGTCAAAGCTATATTATTCAAGTCAAATATGTACATATGGGGAATATCCATCCTGCCCCTCGTTTCTGTCTGGTTTATTTGCCTTTATGGAATAGCTGATACATGCAAGCCAGTCGCATGACAATTTTCGGGAAAAAGATTGAAGCTTTCTAAATATTATACAATATTCAGCCATATAATCGACCTGTTTCGAATCTTATTTTCATAATATTCAAAACAGAACCATACCAATCATGAAGAGAATTTAATATAATATAGGTAGAAACTGATCCGCCTTTTTATCCCATCCCGCCCCCTGCTTCAATCGCCCGGTTGGACTCTTCCCACAATAGCACAAAAGGACAGACTCTTATCTATATATCGGCAAAACCAGCGTTATCTTAAGTCCAGTCTCTTTATAAGCCTTCACACAAATAATGTGACTCCTGTAATGGTTAATGGATTATGGAGTAGCAATGGCAGTTTCTGCCTTTGAAAGGAGGGATTAAGATGCAAACGGAGAAAGACAAGAGCAGCAGCAGACACTTATTTTCTGAAACAGCCGGCATAAAAGTTACAACTGCATTCGTCTGGCTAATCATCGGTTGGCTATTAGACCTCATGTTCGATTTATTTCCGTATTTAACTATATTGAGTTCCACTGCAGGATTGGTCCAATTTATTATTTTCTATGCCAGGGTTAAAAAAAAGTCGAAGGAAACCACCTGGCCAATCATTGAGGCAAGCGTTGACCAGATAAAAAAAGCAGTACGCACGTATTCAGAACATCTTCCCAAGGGCGTTTACCGAACTATTCTTGTCAAGGAAGACAACAGGATCGATATGGAACAACTTGCCCCCCTCCTGAAAGGAATTCCATCACGAAACTTTTATATGTCAAAGGAAACATACGATATTTTCACTGAGGAAGAAAAAAATCTAGCAATAACGATTGATAAAGTCCAAAAGGCAGTAGATCTTTATGTTAAAGAGCATAAGGAGTACCCAATGCTTCCCTATGACCCACTGCATAGAGTGAACTATTATCAGCTGTTGAATGCCCACTGCCTCGATATCCAGCCGGAAATTGAGCTATATATCACCAATTACGATGGTCTCATAACTCATAAAAAACCAGAGAAAAACAGCACCGGCAATTGAGGGTAACGATGCTCTGCCTGGTTTCCGCTGATGGTCTTAAAGATTCCCTTTGTCTGCAAGCACCTCGTAAGGAGAAGCCCGGTCCATAAGGGAACAAGTCAAACTGGCAATAAAGCCACGTCAAAATAAAATGCTGATTAAATAAATACCAAGTAACAGAAAGATCAAAAAAATGATCCCTGTAGAAATTTTTATCAGGTTACTGGCTGATTCGAATGTTTGCCTGTTGATATTTTTTCGTACCGAGAAATAATGTGTTGTCGCAAAGAACAGGATTATCAAACCAATCAACAAAGAAAAGATGCTGACAAAAACAGCAATCGTGTCTGCAGCCGGGCTTACAGACCTGATGTTATTAAAATGCAAACTTGATGCCAGAAAACCAATCCCGATTATGGCGATTGAGGTCCGGACCCAGGCAAGGTAGGTACGCTCATTTGCAAGGTGCTGCTGGATATATTTTGATTCATGTGTATTGTTCTCGTCCACCTCTTCACCTACTTCCTGCCTCTATTAACTATAAGTTTATCACCCGAGCCTCAAAGATTCCTGTTCATTTGCTCAGTCACCATCTATCTTTATTTGCATGTTCTATATTTCCACCTCTACAGGAATAGTTATTCATCCTAATATTGAGAGGCTGGATTTCTCGTTTAGATGCTGAAAGACTCTATATCAAAAACAGAAATCTCGTCTGTTTTTACAGCCGTGATTTTTCTTTCATAAGGTATAATATAGATGAAGGAGGCTGATTAACTTGGAAGAAAAGAAAAAGAACACGCATGAAATGGATTTGGATGAGGAAACATTATTCATGGTTTCCCAGACCTTCAAAGCCCTTTCAGATCCCACGAGACTCAGAATCCTCCATCTGCTGCTACAGGGGGAACATTCGGTTAATGAGATAGCAGAAAAGCTTTCTTTGCTGCAATCGACCGTTTCACATCAGCTGCGCTTTTTAAAGAATCTCAGGCTCGTCAAATTCAGGAGAGAAGGCACTTCGCTCTATTATACCCATGATGACGAACATGTCATCGATCTGTTAAAGCAAAGCATAGAACATGCCAGCCATCATTGATGGGTATGCCCATCTATATTGGCTGGCATGTTTTTTTGATGGCTCTTTTCGTTAGGCTCTTTTCTCAAACTTTGTTGCTATTGACTACAAAATAGGATTGAATGACCTATTTTTCCTCGCAAAGTAGACTTTTTTGTGAGAAAAGAGCATCTCAACTTAATACCGCCCTGCAAAATGGCTTTATATTACGTTAAAATCGGCTTTAGGATTTTAACAACAATCTTTACGAAAACAGCCTTTCGTAAACTTTATTGCTTTCTCAACCAAAAATAAAAACCGGCGCCTGGGTTTTCACGAGTATAAAATGCCATCCATATCAGGAATCATCTCGAAAAGAGCCAGACACCTTCTTTAGCGCGATTCTAGAACATTTACGATAGCAACAATCATTGCGATAACAGCATTTTAATGTTTTTATTCCATCGTGATATGGTACTGTTTAATCAATTGCAAGGTCCATGGGCGCATGGGCATCCGTGTTCCTCCCCTTCTACCTGAAGTGTACTATGATCAATCCCGAAGCGGTCATGCAACAGCTTCTGGGCTTTGTGAAGCACTCTGTCATGCGCTCCTTCGCCTTTGACGGCAATATGCCCGCTAAGCATCAGCACGCCTGAAGTAATCGACCAGATGTGGACATCATGCACATCCTTCACTTCGGGAATCTTCATTATTTCATCTTTCACTTCGTTCACTTTAATCTGCTCCGGTGTGCCTTCCATCAGTACATGAAAGCTCTCCTTCATCACTCTCCAGCCGCTGATGATGATCAGAATCGCAACGGCTACGCTCGCGATGGGATCTGCAAGTCCCCAGCCAAAGAAGTATATCAGCAATGCTGCTGTGATTGCCCCAACCGAGCCAAGCATATCTCCCAACACGTGAAGGAAAGCGCTTCTTACATTCAAGTTTTCATCCTTGTCTCCACTCATCAAAATCCACGCGGCAATGATATTGACAATCAGCCCAATAACGGAAATCGTCAGCATTCCTATGCTTTGAACTTGCGGAGGATCTGTAAAACGATGGTATGCTTCAACAAATATATAAATTGAAATAATAATCAAGGTAAGCCCGTTTAAAGCTGCTGCGATGATTTCGAATCTTTTATAACCATACGTCTTTGATTGTGTGGCCTTTCTTTCGCCAAGCTTCATCGCGAACAAGCTCAAACCAAGTGCAGCTGCATCGCTCAGCATATGGCCCGCGTCGGAAAGCAAAGCAAGGCTGTTGGTGATGACCCCGCCAATCACCTCAATAACCATGAAAGCTGCAATTATGAGAAAAGCCCAGAATAAAGCTCTTTTATTGTTTGTATGGGCATGGCCGTGGCTGTGACTGTGCCCATGCGAATGATTATGTCCCATATGATCCCTCCCCGCCTTATATATGAATATATGGTCATATATATAATTATGACTCACTTTTGAAATTGGTTCAACAAAAAGCTTGTCTATATTTTAGGCTCTTTTCTCAAACTTTGTTGCTATTGCCTACAAAATAGGATTGAATTACCTGAGTTTCTTCACAAAATGAACGCTTATTATGAGAAAAGAGCTTGCAAACTTAGTACCGACATACCAAATGGCTATTATCACGTTAAACTCGGCTTTAGGATTTTAACAACAATCTTTACGAAAACAGCCATATTTTAATTACCTTATTATTGTAGTTTTTCACAAAGCTCTTTTCTCAAACTTAATTGCTATCGACTACAAAATAAGATTGAATGACCTTTTTTTCTTTGCAAACTTGTCTCTTTATAATGAGAAAAGAGCTTGCATACTTAATACCGACCAGCAAAATGGCTTTATATACGCTAAAATCGGCTTTAGGATTTTAACAACAATCTTACGAAAACAGCCTTACAAAAATAATTAAAAACCGCTGGAAATCAGCGGTTTTCTTGATTATAAATATTTGCGATGGATCCCTTTTCCATCATAGGTGTATAGCATTGCCCTGCTTTCGACCATTGTTTCGATATGGCATTTCCTGCCCCATAGCTGATGGACGTATGGAAGGACTTTTTCAAGGTACTTAATGTCGAGCTCGATCCCCTCGAAGCTGTGTGTTATATATAACTCTCCATTCTTAAGATAATCGCCATCCGTTACGGTCAAGTATGGGAATCCCCCATTCACTCTCATGCTGACAAGCTGGTCTCGAACCTGTTCCCACGCTTTATCGACGACTTTATATTCACGTCCTTGTTTTTGGAAGAGGTACATATCTTCACGCATGACAAGGTCCTTCGTCAAGTAATTGCGTAAAAATGAAATATCCGATTCGATTTCGCGGACTTCAAACATTTTCTCCCGGCCTGACCCCGGCTTTACGCCTCGCCGCTTCATTTCCTCAGTCGGATGGTTATAGCGCTCTTCGATGTCCTCGAAAATTTTAATCCCTAAATAATATGGGTTGATTCCCGTCTTTGATGGCTGCACGACTCCGGCATTCAATTTTGCGAACTCGATTGCTTCGCCGCTCGTCAGATCCATTTCCCTGAGAATCCGTTGATGCCAGTATGAAGCCCAGCCTTCGTTCATGATTTTCGTTTCAAGCTGCGGCCAAAAATAAAGCATTTCCTCACGCATCATTGTTAGGATATCCCGCTGCCAATCCTCCAGCTCGCGGCTATAACTTTCAATGAACAATAGCAGATCTTTCTCTGGGCGCGGCGGGAATTTCTTCTTCTTTATCTTCTCTGTTGATTCCGTCTTTTTGGATTCAAGGTTCCAAAGATCATCATACGGAGTCGCTATTGTCGTTGGTTCATCCTCAAAATTATCTTCGGCAGACCATGCGAGCTTCGGCCTCATCAACGATGGATCGATATGCTCTTCGATGGCTAGCACCGCATCAAGGAAAGACTCCACCGCTTGTTTTCCATGCTCGATTTCATATTTACGGATTCTCTCAGCTGTTGCCGCCATGCTTTCAACCATATCCCTCTTCGTATTCTGGAAACGGACATTGTTCTTAAAGAAATCACAGTGGGCAAGGACATGGGCAACGATTAACTTGTTCTGAATCAGCGAATTCGAATCTAACAAAAAGGCATAACATGGATTAGAATTGATAACCAGCTCATAAATTTTTGAGAGACCTAAATCATAATGGAGCTTCATTTTATGAAACTGTTTGCCAAAGCTCCAATGAGAAAACCTTGTTGGCATTCCATAAGCGCCAAATGTATAGATGATTTCTGCAGGACATATTTCATACCTCATCGGATAAAAGTCCAGCCCAAACCCTTTAGCGATTTCGGTAATTTCAGAAATGGCATATTCCAGTGACTTCTGATCTTCCGACACCATCTCTCCCCCTTTCACCTCTTACAACAATGTATGAGAAATAAAGGAGAATGATGAACAGGTTAGAAACTTTACTGCTGGTGCTGCTCAGTCACTGTAAGACTCAACAACCTTTCATTTTTTAAATCGTGGGCTACTTGCACCGTCATAATAACAGGTTTTCCGTCGACACTGACCTTGTATTGAAATGAGTCGAGTACCTGTCGATCATCTATTTGCTTTCTGCCCTTATACTTATAATCCTGGACAGCTTCTCCTGGATATTCCTCCTTGATTACAGCAGTAGCGATCCGTCCATATTTTTCATAGTCCGGCCTTTGCGCATGAATATCAACTCTCTGGATCCCCAGTAACAAAATCAACAATACAGCCATGGTGAAAAAATACTTTTTCATCGTACACTCCTTTTTGCATACCAGCTTGGTAAACCCATATCGAAATGTAGTCAATCCTGATCATTTCTGCGTACAAATATACAGGTAAAACTTGAAAAACCCAGTAAACAGGGGCGTCCAACATTTTCTGAGGAAGTTACGGCGCCAAATCCATATAATATTATCAACTCCTCATAAGGAGGATTGGATATGAAGAAATCGGATTACGATCGGGCTCTATATTACACGCACCGATCCCAATGGGATAACCTGCTCATCCTTATGGTCAGGACAGAGGACCAGTTCCTGGCCAAAAAGATCGAACATTTTCTCCACGCTTACAACTTTGAAAAAGATTATGCTGTCATTGAAAAGCGCCTGTATTCCCTGCTCAGATATATCGACCACGCAAATGAAGCCGCCGGCGATGACTACCTGGAAACCGCTGTAACCGGCTCGATTTAACCATGAGAATTCCACCAAAAAAAATAACACGGTCACCTATATTAAGGTGCCGTGTTTATTATTTTTTATGCTGATTTTTACTAGTAATTATTTGGCTTGTTACTCACTACCCGCTTCATTTTTTTGCTAAATCCCACCTTAATCAGGCAATCGGATAATTCTGTACAAGCGGGTGAATGACAATTTCATCAATAAGCATATGTTTAGGAGCGGAAGCCATATAGACAACTGCGTTTGCTATGTCCTCTACCTTCAGCCAGTCATGTTTTTCCGGAAGCCCCTGCTTTGAGTCAGCAAAATAAGTATCAACCATTCCAGGGTTAATGGTGCCAACGCGAATTCCAAACTCCCTCACTTCCTGGGCAAGTGCCCCGCTGAAGCCCTGGACAGCATACTTTGAAGCTGTATAAGCACTTCCATTAGGAATCGTGTATCTGCCTACATCAGAGGAGATTGTAATGATGGTCCCCGATTTACGTTCCTTCATATGTGGAAGTACGGCTTTGGCGCCAAGGAATACACCTTGTACATTAACTTCAAAAAGCTTTTTCCATTCATCAACCGTGACTTCTTCTGCCAGTTTGAAAAAGCCGATACCGGCATTATTGACAAGTACGTCAACCTGGCCGAATGCTTCCACCGTTTTTTCAACAAGGTTCTTCACCTGCTGCTCATCGCTGACATCGGTTTGGACCGCTATGACATCTGAAAAACCTTTCTGTTTCATTTCATCCGCTGTCTGATTGATTTCTTCTGAGCTGCCTGCGATCACGAGCTTCATTCCCTGCTCAGCCAATTTCACGGCTATTTCCTTGCCAATTCCTCTTGATGCACCTGTGACGATTGCTACTTGTTCTTTTAACATTTGATTACTTCCTTTCTTGCTGAAGTTCTAAGGTTGTGATTTACAAGTTCTTTGCAGCTTCCATTTTCTTTTCAACTGCCTCCATGAAATCCTGTTCGATTTTTTGAAGCTTCTGCTTGCTTTCTGCCAGGCTCTTGTCGTTCACACCAAAATAAAACTTGATCTTTGGTTCCGTTCCAGACGGGCGAAGGCACATCCATGTACCATCCTCAAGATAGTATTTGATAACATTTGAAGAAGGAAGCTGGATTTTTTCTTCCTCGTTGCTCTCATTCATTCTTATACCTGTTAAATAATCTTCCACAGTGGTAACCTTCAATTCACCGAGCTGTCTAAGAGGATTCTGGCGGAAGACCCCGAGCGTTTTCTGGATTAATTCTGCGCCCTCTTTTCCTTTCAGCGTCAGGGAACGCAGTCCCTCCTGATAATAACCGTATTCTTCAAATACACTGAGCAGAGCTTGGTACAAAGACATGCCCTTCTTCTTATAATATGCGCAAACCTCGACAGCAAGCATCGCCGCCTGGACTGCGTCTTTATCACGGGCAAAGTCCCCGATTAGGTATCCATAGCTTTCTTCATAGCCAAACAGGAATTTATACTCCCCTGATTCTTCATATTGCTTGATTTTTTCTGCGATGAACTTAAAACCGGTCAATACATCGATTGTATTAACCCCGAAAGATGATGCGATTTTGCGTCCAAGTTCGGAAGTTACGATTGTCTTGAACACTGCACCATTGGCTGGGAGTGTTTCCTTCTCCTGTTTTTGCGTCAGGATATAATGCAGCAGCAGGGCTCCTGTCTGGTTTCCTGTCAGCACAACATACTCCCCATCCGAGTCTTTTACAGCGATACCGAGCCTGTCTGCATCAGGGTCCGTTGCAATGAGTACATCAGCATCGATTTTCTTCCCTTCACGGATCGCAAGCTCAAATGCGGCAGGCTCTTCAGGATTCGGGCTCTGAACTGTGGAAAACTCAGGATCCGGAAGCTCCTGCTCTTTCACGACCGTGACGTTCTGGTATTTCAGGTTCGTCAGGATATTGCGCACAGGCATATTGGCAGTCCCATGCAATGGTGTGAAAACCACTTTCACATCGGCTTCATCTGCCAGCGTTGGATTTTCGGATATCGTCATAAGCTTTTCAAGATAAGCGCGGTCCACTTCGGACCCAATCATCTTAATCAAGCCTTTTTCCTTCAACTCTTGCTCTTCCATTACCTCGATTGCCAATTCATTTTCAATCTCGTTTACCTTTGTGATCACTTCATCCGCACTATCTGGAGGCAGCTGTCCGCCATCAGGGCCATAAACTTTATAGCCATTATATTCAGGCGGGTTATGGCTGGCAGTAATGACGATTCCTGCATATGCATGCAGGTGCCGTACTGCGAATGAAAGCTCCGGTGTTGGCCTTAATTCTTCAAAAACATATGTCTGGATGCCGCGGGTCGCCAATGTCTTTGCAGCTTCCATTGCGAATTCAGGTGACTTATGGCGGGAATCGTAGGCAATTGCCACGCCACGCTGCTTCGCTTCATTTCCTTGTGCTTCTATGTATGCTGACAGACCGGCAGATGCCTTGCGCACTGTGTATAAGTTCATCCGGTTGGTACCCGCGCCAATTTCACCGCGCATTCCGCCAGTGCCGAATTCCAAATCTTTATAAAATACTTCCTCTAATTGCTGTCCATTATCCTTTAATGAATCTAGTTCGGTTTTCAGCTCCGGATCCAATCCGGCAAAACCAAGCCACTTGTCGGCTTTCTTCTTCCAATCCATTGAATGACCTCCTGAAAAATAAGATTTGAATCTTACAGCTAATTATAAAACAAGATAGGGTATGATTGATAACTTTTGTGTGATTGTTTTCGATATATTTCACTGCTTTTGCCATTAAAATGTATAATTTTAAATGTCGTTTTTTACATTAGCAGCACGAATCCACCTTATTGCGATTTCTTTTTTTATTTCGGTTGATCAGCGGGTTTGATTTTTCCATTATCTTGTAAAAATCGAGTGTGCTGAAAGCAGCTGAGCCAATTGGAAAAATTATTCTCTTAATCTTCGGCCATAATCTCCCGAATAATACCGTTAATCATCCGAAACATTGTGCTAATTGCCCGGACCAAAGGGTTAATTGCCCGAAAAAAAGGGTTAATCCCGCCGTCACCCTGCTTAAGGTAAAACTGGGAGCATACCCCTGTACACTTCTGTACACTTATTTCATTACCTTAAAGCCACTCCAAAAAGAACGCAAAAAAACACCCGGGGAATCAGCTCTATTCCCCAGGTGCTTCACCTTATCTTACTTCTTATACTGAATGCGGTAAATATCATGCCTGCGGTCTTTGAGTTGGCGGACTGTCCCATCCTGGCGCTGGCGGCGGAGGATTTCCAGGTCAACATCGCCGATCATGACCATTTCGATATTTGGATTGGTTTCGCCGACAATGCCGTCCCTGGCGAATTCAAAATCAGATGGCGCGAAAATCCCTGACTGGGCATATTGGATATCCATGTTTTCTGTTTGCGGCAGGTTGCCAACCGTACCCGAAATGACCGTGTACACTTGATTTTCGACCGCTCTCGCCTGGGCACAGTAACGAACCCGCAGGTAACCCTGGCGGTCTTCGGTACAAAACGGTGTGAAAATGATTTTGGCTCCCATATCAGTGGCGATCCTCGCAAGTTCAGGGAATTCGATATCATAACAAATTTGAATCGCAATCTTGCCGCAGTCTGTATCGAACACCTTTAATTCATCGCCGCGGCTGATGCCCCACCATCTACGCTCATTTGGCGTGATATGCAGCTTGTATTGCTTATCGATTGTTCCATCTCTGCGGAACAAGTAAGAAATATTGTAAATCTCATCGTCTTCTTCTTTTACCAAATGCGAGCCTCCGATGATGTTGACATTGTAGCGGACAGCCAGGTCGGTGAACAGCTCGATGTACTGCTCGGTATATTCAGTCACCCTGCGTACCGCGAGCGAGGGTGATTTTTCATCCATGAATGACATAAGCTGTGTCGTGAAAATTTCCGGGAACACGGCAAAATCAGAACCGGCATCTGATGCAACATCCGTAAAGTATTCAACCTGGTGAGCCAAATCTTCAAATGACTTGATTTGTCTCATCATATACTGGACAACGCATATCCGGACAGGATTGCTGGTCTTATAGAATCTTTTCGATTTTGGCTGATAGTCTACATTGTTCCATTCCATCAATGTCGCGTATTTATTCGACTGGAGATCATCCGGCAAATAGTTCGGGTTGATCCTCATCAGAGTGAAGTCGTTCCTCAGCTGGAATGAGAGAACCGGATCATAGATTTTATGGGAAGCGACCTGCCGGACATATTCTCTTGGTGACATTTCTTCCGCGTGCAAATGGTAATTTGGGATCCTCCCGCCGATAATGATACTTTTCAGATTCATTTGCCTTGCGAGATCCTTCCTTGCTTCATACAAACGGTAGCCAACTTTCATCCTCCTGAATTCAGGATGGGTCATGACTTCTATTCCATATAGGTTATATCCATCTGGGTTATGGTTCGTAATATAGCCTTCATCTGTGACATCATCCCAGCTGTGGCGGTCATCATATTCATCAAAGTTTATAATCAGACTCGAACAGGAGCCAACTACTTTCCCATCATATTCTGCAACGAATTGGCCTTCTGGAAATACGTCAAGATGGCTCTCAAGCTGGTCCCGCTTCCACGGATCCATTCCAGGAAAGCAGCTGTTCTGCATCTTGATGATCTCATCAATATCCTCTTGCTTCGTGTTGCGGATGATCATTCTTTTTTCAAATTTGGACAAATCCAATTCACTCATATAAATCTGCATCCTTTCTGTCATAAAAAAAATCGCTATTATTAGCATTTACTTACTATGTATGTAAAAAAACAAACTAGCCTCTAAATCATCATCATATTCCTATACCCTAAATCGATTGGTTATAACTCTTTATTTAGCTTCTCCCTTTGTATTGGGAAAAATTATTTCACATAATGTTAATTGAAATATTTTATTACATTCCTTAAGATGTAATGAGAGGTAAGTGTTTCTTTTATATAAAGTGTTTAAATAGAGATTATCTGGCTTAGGGGAGATTAGCTTGAAAGAGACGAAAAAAGATTCAAGGGAGTCATATTTATTTACGGCCTGGGCTGCGTCGATCATTGCCATGTTCGGCAGTCTGTATTTCTCAGAAATCCGGCAGTATGAGCCTTGTCTGCTGTGCTGGTATCAGCGAATCCTGATGTATCCTTTTGCCTTGATACTAGGAATAGCAGTTGTTAAAAAAGATTATAAGATTACCTTTTATACGATGATTATGGCAGCTGTCGGCGGGTTGATATCGCTGTACCATTATTCATTGCAAAAGGTGCCGTTCATGGCTGACAATGCTGTTACTTGCGGAAGGGTTCCTTGTACAGGCCAATATATCAACTGGCTTGGTTTTATTACCATCCCATTCCTGGCACTTACTGCATTCATCATTATTTTTTCATTAAGCCTGCTGGTCTGGAAGAAAACGAAGGAGGAAGCGTAACTTGAAAAAGGTCATTGTTTTTCTATTAATTATCATTGCATTATTCGCAGCATTATTTTTTCTGAATAAGGCGCAAAATGAGGAAAAGGCTGAGGGGAATCCTTACGGGAAAGACACACTTCATCCTGAAACCGTCAAACAGCTGGATGATCCGAACTATCAAAATATCATCCTGCCTGAAGAACTGGAGAAAAAAATTGAAAACGGCGAGGATGTTACCGTCTATTTCCACAGTCCGACATGCCCTCACTGCGTTCGCACCACTCCGATTGTTGCACCTTTGGCAAAGGATATGGATGTAGATCTGGTTCAATACAACCTTTTGGAGTTTGAACAAGGCTGGAATGATTACGGAATCGAATCGACTCCAACCATTGTACAGTACAAGGATGGAAAAGAAGTAAACAGGATCGTCGGCTATCAGGAAGAAGCGACTTTCGAAAATTGGTTCAATGAGAATACATTAGAATAATGAAAAAACGCCTGCAATTCGCAGGCGTTTTCATATGGATTTAGTTTTAATGCTCCCCAGTCAGCTTACAGTAGCAGTCTATTGGCAGCTTTCGTATAAGTACTGATATAATCTAGATGAACATGCTTGGAATCAGAAAATTGACTGTAATTAAACGGGAAACAAATTCCGTAGTCTGTCAATGTCTGGACATTTTTACGGAACATCGACTGATATTTTTCAGGAATATGGCCAGACTCCAAAATAGAGATCAATGTCTGCATGCTTGTGATAACATGGAAAGCTGCTCCAAGTGTACTGAATCTCTCGAACTGTTCGGGTCTCGTATGTAAAACTTCAAGCCTTTCGAATTCATGAATGTCTTCATCCGTAAAGTACAATGGAAAAATATCAGTGTAAAAATATCTTGCCAGTTCTACCACTTTCTCTTCTTGTCCGGGTGTAGACGCAAATACAATTTTCAATGATCGACCCACCTTTATACCCTTTGTAATCTATTCGTAATATATATACCTAGAATAACATATTCATTCCAATTAACTGGGTGGTAATTATGCCCATGCATGCGGTAAAAGTTGACAGACTCTTCTTCAATGCAAACAAGTTTTTTACCGTCAACTCAATAAAATTTAATAAAGTCAGGAGATCAATATGATACATACAAATAAAAAAGGCGAATGGTGTGAACTTGTCATTCCCGATGAATGGGAAAAGCATACTCTGGAAACACTTTTCAAGGATTTTTGGAAAGCTCCAAAAAAATCTGTTCATCTTTTGAGAATGGAAAAGAACGTCCTGATTAACGGAAATGTTCCCGATTGGACAATTCCCCTTAAAAAAAATGACCGCTTAAGCTTGAAGCTTTTTACTGTAGAAGAGCAGACTGTCCATCCTGAATACTTGGACGTTGATGTCCTTTATGAAGATGACCATCTGATTGTATTCAATAAACCGTCAGGAATGGATACCCATCCAAACGAGAGCGGCCAGGGTGGTACTCTGGCGAATGGTGCTGCGTTTCATTTGCAGTCAAATGGTGAAGTTACCCGGCCGCGTCATATACACAGGCTTGACCGTGAGACAACCGGTGCTGTACTTTTTGCGAAAAACCCGCTCATTACAGCCATTCTCGATAAAATGCTGGAAGAACGCGCAATCCAAAGAACATATTTAGCTTTGGCTGACGGAATCATCAGTCAGAAAAAAGGAACAATCAATAAACCAATCGGCCGGGACCGGCATCACCCAACGAAAAGAAGAGTCTCGGAGACAGGCCAGCACGCCATCACTCACTTCAAAGTATTAGATAAAATCAAACATAAAAACCTTACCTTGGTTCAATGCTCTCTTGACACCGGCAGGACCCACCAGATCCGGGTGCATTTCAGCGCGATTGGGCATCCGCTTGCTGGAGACTCCCTGTACGGCGGAAGCGATACATTTCACAGACAAGCTCTGCATGCAGTAAAAATGGAATTCACCCACCCGTTCACAAAGGAAAAAATAATATGCCACGCACCTTTTATCGACCAACCGCCGATATTTTTTAACATTGATCCTTATGAGATTTAAATTTTATTATGAAGTGCATAAATTTCCAGAACAAAAAGCGCAAGCGCCTCGTTCAGCCCCGACAAGCGCTGCCCGCCTATGACGCCACGTCCTGTCGCTGGCAGATCTAGCACATCGTGTGCCTCGGAGGGCCTGACATTGAAGTCGTTCTTTAACTTCATTTGCAGGACCGAACTCGAAAAGTATAGCCGACTGCTTAGAAACGCAGAAACTGGAGACTCCGACAAAGAAGCGCTTTTTGCTTCTGCCGGCGGAGTTGAAGTTTCGGAGTTTCTAGGAGGCGACACTAGACAATTCGAAAAGAGGAGGCGACTGCCCATCTCCGACAAGCGCTGGAGGGCCTGACAGTGAAGTCGTTCTTTGACTTCATTGGCAGGAACGAAGCGTCTCGAGGGGCTAGGCGCTGGAGCTGGATTAAGACAAACCCACATGTAGTTATCCAGACAAAAATGCTTTTATAATTTCCTATACAACAAAAAAAATCCTTCCGGATTCGGAAGGATTTCTTTATATTAGTCAGCTTTACGCATGCTCTTCAGTACAAGGCTGACGATGAATACCAATGCAATCGCACCAATCAATGCCGGGATAATCGCAAAGTCAGCAACTACAGGTCCCCAGTCTCCTAAGATTGCTTGTCCAATCCAAGCACCCACGAAACCAGCGATGATGTTACCGATGATGCCGCCAGGAATATCTCTTCCCAAGATCAATCCTGCTAACCACCCAATAATACCACCGATAATTAATGCCCAAAGAAAACTCATCATAATGTAATTCCTCCTTAAAAAGTAGATGTATTTTACAAGTAGTAATAGTGCTAAGGGGTTTTACACCCTTTTAAAGAGTTCAAACTGCAGCGAAGTAAAAACTAGCCTTTGCTGATTTTAGTTGCTTCCCGGGAGCTAACCAGCTTGCTCTAACATTATCTTACCTCAAATATCATGGTGTTAAACCAGGCTGTTCTGCAGTTGAACAAGCAGCAGTCTAAGATGTTGAATCGTGTTGCTTTCTGCTTGTACACCTACATTACCACCCAATGATTATTTTAAAACCTACCGGGATTTAATTATCCCTCTAACACCTGTCAGAACGCAGTTTTCTCTTTCCTTTTAATGTATCCATTTTCACAAATAAAAAAACGGACTGATTGGAATTCAGCCCATTATCTCCAAAAATATACATTGTATAGATTCGCTTGTACCAGCATCATCCTGCATTTAGCTCCTTTAAAAATCAATATGGTCTGGATCGGCACCAAAACGCTGGTCCTTATTGAGACCATTGATCTCCTCCAGTTCTTTTTGATCCAGCTTGAAATCAAATATATCTGCGTTTTCTTTTAACCTTGACGGTTTGACTGATTTAGGAATCGGGATAATATGATTTTGCATGTGCCATTTTAAAATAACCTGAGCCGGAGTCTTGGCGTGCTGTTCCGCAATCTTCCCCAGCACAGGATCATCAAGGAACCTTCCTCTGGACAATGGGGACCATGCCTCTACTTTGATGTCATTTTCCTGACAGAAATTCCGCAGGTCGGCTTGCGACAGCAAAGGATGGAGTTCGACTTGATTGATTACTGGCCTTTCATTGCAATGGCTTAGAAGATCCTCCAAATGGTGTATTTTAAAATTGCTGACACCAATTGCCTTCACCCTGCCTTCCCGATACAGTTGCTCGAGAGCACGCCATGTGTCCAGGTATTTGCCTTTAACAGGCCAGTGGACGAGATATAAATCTAGATAATCCAGCCCTAACCGATCCATGCTTTCATTAAAGGCTTTAAGCGTATTGTCATAACCCTGTTCAGAATTCCAGACCTTCGTTGTGATAAATAAATCTTCCCTCGGTATACTGCTGTTGCGGATAGCTCTTCCTACACCTTCTTCATTCTGGTAAAAAGAAGCTGTATCTATCAGCCGATATCCGAGATCCAGCGCTGTCTGGATTGTTTCCTCGATTTGTTCTCCTCCCTCGACCTTATAAACACCGAGGCCAAAAGCCGGTATTTTCACACCATTATGTAATGTATGAGTATCAAAAATGCTCACAATAATCCGCCTCCTTTTAGTCCATTTTATCCCTCGGCAAAGTTTAAGACAAATCAAAACGGCTGCCAAGCTGACAGCCGCCAAATCTATATAAACGGCTCAACAGCCGAAATTTTTTTGAATTAGTGTTTAAGTTCCCGGCAAAAATTTGTCCTAAACAGCCGGACAATACTTTTTTTAAAATGGGCTTATCTCCTTTTTCAGGACGCATAAAAAGCCCGGGAAAGACTCCCGGACTTCAGTAGTTTGAAATTATTGAACTCAATAGCAACAAAGTTTGAGAAAAGTGCCTTACTTAATATTATCAATTGCTCCGATCAACCTTTTTTCAATGTCTGCAGCAATAGCTTGCAGGTCATCATTTTCCACAAATTTAATCAATTCAGTTGGTTTTGGCAGGCCGACCTTGGTCGTATCGTTCTCTTTATATACTACAATTTTACAAGGGAGAAAATAGCTTACGATAGGATTCTTTTCAAGTACCCTTTTTGCTTCATGCGGATTGCATACTTCAAGGATGATATAGTCACCGTCAAGTTCCACACCTTTACCCGCGAGTGTCTCCTTCATATTCAGGGACCAAAGGACACCAAATTTCTCTTCTTTCAAGCTTGTCTCAAGGGCAGATACTGCTTCATTCATTGACTTGTCCACTTCAATTGTATGATGGAACATTTTCATCTCTCCTTTCGATTTTAAAAAATACCTCTCTTTTATAGCAGATAAACCACTATAGGTATTATAAGTATTGTGCCATAGAGAAAAACCGCCGTACACTATTTTGCATTCCGGCGGTCTGCGTCCATATAGTCTTTATAGAGGGACGGTGCTTAAGATCTCTCGTGAAGCTCGGTAATTTCGACAGTTGTCCTTTCTTCCAGCGGCCCGCGCAGGTGGACAGTCGCGGTGCGTCCATCTTCATTTAAATGATCAATCCACACAGATGCACCGTTATAAGTGACATCTATTTCCGCTGATGATGAGAGTATTTGTTTTACACGATTCAAATCCATGTTTGTTACCTCCGCAATCATTTTTTTCTCCCCTATTTTAGCTTGAAGTATTTCTTTTTATTCGCACATGAGAATTAAATGGGCTATCTGTCCCGGAAATGATAAAGTACGATAGAATAAAGATAAAGCCATAAAATCTGGAGGTCATTATGCCTGATTGGTCCTATCACCCATTATTTAAACCATGGCTGCCTATTTTGCCAGGGAACACAGGACGGGAATTCATTCATCGCGGGATGTCCCTCCTTTCACAGCTACCCGGTGGCAGGCCATTCATCGAATTTCTTGGGCATATGTCTCCCTCGCAAAAATTGTCGCGAAATCTTTTTGGACTTCATTTCGATAGCCCGGTTGGGTTAAGCGGGAAGATAGACCCGAGATTGTCAGGGATCAAAGCTTTCCCAAATCTTGGCTTTGGTTCAATTGAAGTTGGTCCGATTACCGAATTTATGAGAGAGCGAAACTCAGCAGCATATCTTTCAAAAACACAAGATGCCTTGATCCTGCCTGAACATGCCGAAACGATAGGTCTTAATGCAGCGAAAGAAAAATTAACAAATGCACGGACAGTGCCTATCCTGATTCGGCTCGAGCAATCGTTAATCATTGCTGAGCATTTAAAAGATGTTGGCGATGTCTTCATAATTGAGTTTGATTCAATTGAAAGCTTCGATGCTCTCACACATATAAAAATGGTTCTTGGAAACAAACCTGTCCTTTTAGCGATCAGGCATTCGATGGTAGCTGACAATATTTTGCAGCTTAAATCAGCAAGCCAATTTACGGACGGATTTATGATTGAAGAAGACCGTATTCTAAGGGACGGCAAACAGGTCTTGCCACTTCAGCAAACAGCTGGAATAAAACATGCTCTGAACCTTATAAAAAATGAAATTGATTTACCTGTTATCACTTCCGGAGGAGTTGCACAGCCTGCCGATGCGCTCGCCCTGTTTGAAGCCGGAGCAGAGCTAGTCTTCCTAACCGGAGGCTATGTCGCCTCAGGACCCGGTTTGCCAAAAAGAATCAACGAGGCGCTCATGGACGAACTGGGAAGCGGGCAAAAAGTCCTTCCAGGCTGGATTTGGTATTGGCTGTTTGGACTATTCATCCTGATAGGAGGAGCGGCGGTCTTATTCTTCAGTTTCACAAAGGTGATCCTCTTCTATGATGAAGCATTCATGCAAATGACCAGGCTTGAATTGATGGCCTATAACCCAAATCTTTATAAATTCATGTCACATGACCGGATGACCCTGGCCGGAACGATGATTTCAGGCGGTTACATCTATATGCAGCTGGCCAGGCATGGCGTCAAATACGGCATCCACTGGACACGAAAAGCTTTCAATATCGGGGCCATTACCGGATTCCTTGGAATCTTGCTGTTCCTGGGATTTGGTTATTTTGACTGGCTGCACGGATTCTTCTGGCTCATCCTGCTCCCTTTTTATATCGCAGGCTTTATAAAGACACGCTCAGCCAATCAGTCTCCTGCTTCAAAAAATCGCACTAACAATTCTTCCTGGAAAAAAGCAGTGTATGGCCAGCTTCTGCTTGTCATCCTTGGTTTCTCTTTTGTGCTCGGCGGAATTGTGATATCTACAATTGGAGCGACATCTGTCTTTGTCGATACCGACCTGAAATATATTTGCATGACACCAGACCAAATGAATGAATTGAACAAGAAACTGATCCCTGTCATCGCCCATGACCGTGCAGGCTTTGGCAGCGCACTATTCAGTGTTGGCCTTCTGGTTTTAACGCTCTCGCTGTGGGGTTTCCATGAAGGTTCTGCCTGGGTATGGAGGACATTCCTGTTTGGAGGAATTCCAGCGTTTGCAGCCGGGCTTTTCACACATTTCTATATTGGTTATATTAATTTTATCCACCTGCTGCCTGCTTACTTCGCACTAGCACTTTACATTGGAGGCTTGTTGCTGACGAGAGATTATTTTAAAAAAAGGTGACTTTAGAGACTGCAGACAAAACCTTTAATTGGTTCCTTGTCGGCAGTCTTTTTTCATCCACTGTAAGCTGATTCTTCGGGTAAGAACGGTACCCTTATAGGGAAGCATTCCATTGCATAAGGGTATCTTTCAGCTTGATCGGTACCCTCATAGTGAAGCATTCCATTGCATAAGGGTATCTTTCAGCTTAATAGGTACCCTTTGTAATAAACCCTCTCGCATAAGGGTACAATAAGCTCATGATCGTCACCCTATGAAAATAACTCCTCTAACCTTAATTATTTGATTTTCTTTAAATTCCCCCTTGTAAAACTCCTTAAAAACGAATATTATATTTATTGTGTTTAAAAATCGTTCGTATTTTGGAGGAACTCATGTTTAAATTAAAAGAGAACAACACGAATATAAAAACAGAAATGATGGCCGGCTTAACGACTTTTTTCACTATGGTTTATATCGTCGTGGTCAATCCTATTATTCTCGCTGATGCCGGTGTTCCCTTTGAACAAGTTTTCACAGCAACAATCATCGCTGCGGTGATTGGTACGCTTTGGATGGCCTTATTTGCTAATTATCCAATCGCAATCGCTCCGGGTATGGGGCTGAATGCTTACTTTGCCTATTCTGTTGTCGGCAATAACCAGAACATTTCATATGAGACTGCGTTCGCTGCTGTTTTCATCGCGGGTTTAATATTTGTTATCTTGTCTTTGACTCCTTTCCGCGAAAAATTAATTGAAGCCATCCCGGCCAACTTAAAGCATGGTATCACAGCAGGCATTGGCCTGTTCATTGCTTTTATCGGCTTGCGCCTGACAGGGATCATCACCGACCACCCGTCAAATCTTGTTGGACTAGGTGACCTGCATTCACCATCTGCGCTGCTTGCTTTAATGGGCCTGGCCATCACGCTTGTCTTAATGGTACTAAAGGTTAACGGCGCTCTTTTCCTGGGAATGGTCGTTACTGCATTGATCGCCTTCCTCACAGGCCAATTGGATTTCAAGGAAGGTTTTATGTCGATGCCATCCCTTCCTGAAGGCATGATTGTCTTGAATCCGTGGACAGCATTGATGGATGTTATACAGAACAGCTTATACGCTGTCGTCTTCTCTTTTATCCTGGTGACAATCTTTGATACTACCGGAACAATGATCGGTGTAGCCCACCAGGCTGGATTGATGAAAGGAAATACGATGCCGCGCGCAAGAGAAGCCCTGCTTTCTGACTCGATCGCCACTGCTGCGGGTGCCATGTTCGGAACAAGCCCGACGACGGCTTACATTGAATCATCTTCAGGGGTTGCTGCAGGAGGACGTACTGGTCTTACCTCGCTAACGGTGGCAGGACTGTTCATCGCCGCTGCTTTCTTCGGGCCGCTGGTAAGCGCGGTTTCCGGATTGTCAGCAATTACTGCTCCGGCATTGATCATTGTCGGAAGCCTGATGATGGGAAGCATCTCTCAAATAAGCTGGGATGAACTTGATGAAGCCTTCCCTGCTTTCCTGATCATCCTGAGCATGCCGCTTACATCAAGCATCGCAACCGGAATCGCCCTTGGATTCATTTCCTATCCTTTACTGAAAGTTGTAAAAGGACAATGGCGTGATGTTCACCCGCTGCTTTACGTTTTTGCAGTGCTGTTCTTTTACCAGCTCGCATTCCTGCCTCACTAACATATTGAAACCAGACAGAACTTGCCTATGGCAGGTTCTGTTTATTTTTTCTGCAAAAATAATACTTGTAGATCAGTTCCATTTAATGTGAATATTACGTTTTGCTCTGAGTTCTAATGCTTGTCTTTTTACATAGAAATAATGGGAGAAGGACAAGGCTGGTGATTTAGGATGACAGGAAAAGTTCTTGCTGTACTTGTCGGAAGCATATTGCTTGGAGTTGGGGTGAATGGTTTTCTCGTCCCACACCATCTCCTGGACGGCGGCATGATTGGCATTGGGTTGATCATTCACTATTTTTATGGGTTTCCCACGGGCCTTACGATGATCCTCCTGAGTATCCCTCTATACGTATTGGCTTGGATATTGGAACGGAAATACTTTTTTCATAGCTTGAATGGTTTATTGGTATCAAGCTTTTTCATCGATCTATTCGCTCCTGTTGAAAAAGGTATTCACATGGGCATCTTCTCAAGCGCAATCCTGGGAGGAGTATTGGTCGGATGCGGAATCGGCTTGATGCTCCGCTACGAAACGAGCACTGGCGGGACGGATTTATTAGCGCAATTGCTGCATAAATTTTTTCCGGTTAATGTCGGAATCTTGATTTTCCTAATAGATGGCATTGTAGTTTTATCAGGGTTGAAGATAATTGGAATGGAAAAATTCATTTTTTCGTTGCTTACGATTACCTGTGTGGGAGTAATGACCTCATTGTGTGTGATTAAAAGGGGTATTGTTCATTAATTATTTTTCGAGTCAAAATTAATGCAGAAAGCCAGCCAAGGTTTCCTTGGCTGGCTTTCTTAATAATCACCTTTTGTACTTTGCTTACTTTCTAGCTCTAGCGCTTGTCGAGGCTGACCAAGGCGCTGACTTTTTCTCCTCAAGCTTCTGCTTCAATTTTTTGATTCATATCTGTATAGGTAGATGAATCAATTTCTTTAGTGATTCTGCTTGTGAGGATACCCGAAGTCATCGAGCCGCTCACATTTACAGCGGTACGCCCCATATCAATCAATGGTTCGATGGAAATCAGCAACCCAGCAAGAGCAACCGGCAGGTTCAACGCTGAAAGAACTAGTAGCGCCGCAAATGTCGCGCCACCACCGACTCCGGCAACTCCGAATGAGCTGATGGCTACGATCGCGATCACGGTTGCGATGAATGAAGGCGTCAATGGGTCAACACCAACCGACGGTGCAATCATGACTGCCAGCATCGCAGGATAAATCCCGGCGCATCCGTTTTGCCCGATCGATAAGCCGAAGGAACCGGCAAAGTTCGCAATCCCTTCAGGTACTCCTAGAGAGCGCTGAGTTTTGATATTTAACGGCAATGCCCCGGCACTCGTTCTTGAAGTGAAAGCAAACGCGAGAACAGGAAATGCTTTTTTAACATACGTGACTGGATTTAAACCAGCAATCGTCAGTAATAACAAATGGATGATGAACATGATTGCAAGCGCAACATAAGAAGCTGCTACGAATTTACCTAGTTTTAAAATTGCGTCAAAATCACTTAAGGCAACCGTCTTTGTCATGATGGCAAGAACTCCATATGGAGTCAGGCGCAGGATCAGCGTGACCACCCTCATGATGACCGCGTAGAAAGCATCAACGATCTTCGCAAAAAGCTCTGCCTGATCCGGGGACTTTCTCCTGACACCAAGGTAAGCGATTCCTAGGAACGCAGCGAAAATTACAACTGAAATCGTCGAAGTTGGTCTTGCTCCTGTGAAGTCCAGGAATGGGTTAGCTGGCAGGAGGTCCAGAATTTGCTGCGGCATCGTACGCCCCTCGATTCCTCCATATGTTTCCTCGAGCTTTTCTGCACGTGCCTGTTCTGCCTCACCCTGCGTGATTTGTACCGCTTCAAGGTCGAAACCGACGGCAGTGGCAATCCCTACAGCAGCCGCTACAGCCGTTGTGCCAACCAGCAGGCCCAGAATCAATGTACTGATTTTACCGATGTTATTCGTCAGCTTCAGCTTTGTGAAAGCTGCCAAAATGGATATGAATACTAGCGGCATAACAATCATTTGCAGGAACTTTACATAACCGCTTCCGATAATCGAGAACCAGTCAGTACTTTTTGTAATAATTTCGGAACCCGCTCCGTAAATGAATTGCAGTGCGAAACCGAAGATGATCCCGATTCCGAGCGCAATAAATACTCTTTTAGAAAAAGAGACATGTTTCTTTTGCATGTAAAATAGAAAAGCAATAATGCCTAGCATAACTGCAATATTTAAAATAACAAGTCCAGTGGTCACTGTCTTTCCCCCCTAATTTATCTTTCTCGAATAATATAATTCATGTATTCTTATAAGTCAACTCGGATTTAAATTGTGATCCTCCTTCTCATAGGTTTATATATTATAATTTATGTTGGTCTGAATAGTTCCATGTCAGAGAAATTTTGTCTCGATAGAAAAAGAGGGTTCCGATGCATCATCGGAACCCTCCCCTGTCTTTCTACTGCTTCAAATTTTCAACCAGTTTTTCTATTTCGCTCCTGTTATTTTCAAATCCGATCAAAACCTTTTTATCCTTCATAAAAAAGAGCTTCGTGCTTGTAAAAATAAAAGCTGGTACAATCGCAGTACCCGTCTGCTCTTTAAGTTTTTTCTCCTGTTCAGGGTCACCCTGGACATTGATTTCTTCATAAGGTATATGATTCTGCGAAAGAAACTCCTTCGCGTCCCGGCAGTCTGTTCACATTGGCCGAGTGAATACAGTTAATGAGCTTTTGGTCATTTTTTACCTCCTTAAGTATTTTGTAAAATTAGTATAACGCCAAGCCATGAGGCGTAGCCAATTATCCGCTTTTAGCTGTCTGGTTTTAGCCGAAGAATGTATTAATGCCTTGACACTATTTTGTACATAAACCTTGAATTTTCATGGGAAAACTTTAGATTATACCGCCCAACACTTGAAAAATAGTATGGCAACAGTGAACTCTTTCAGTTGCCACTAGACATCCACTTTAAGGTAAAAAAAAAGCAACTATAATTCATTTTGTGTTAAAGTAAAAGTAATATATTTGAATAATTTATCTTTTTCGTTAAATTATCATTTGATTGGAGCAGGTGGCTCCTTGTCGACTGGAGATTTAGACTATGGATCAATTAACAGTTCTTGTATTGAATCTGATCTTCATCCTGTTTACTACATTTGTGTTCCAATACATTATCGTCAACAAATTCCCTAATTTATATAGGAAATACGCCAAGATCCTCATCGTAATACTGGGTGGAATTCAAATCCTGTTTTGTATGTATTTTACGGTGATTGGCAGTACTGATTTCATCTTCGACCTCCGATTGATCCCTGTCGTCATCGGGGGCTTGTATGGCGGTCCGGCCGTAAGCGTCATGCTTTTCATAACCGTTGTACTGGCAAGGATCCCTTTTGGAGGCAACGGGGTATGGATCAATTTTTTCAACATGCTCACAATCACCATTTTAACCGTATATCTATCCAGCAAGTTCAGGGCTTTCCCGCTTACCAGGAAATTATATACTGTTGTGACGGTCGCTCTAACCTATACGGTCCTCATTTTCCTGATGAAGGCGACAGTGTTTAAACATCCGTCCGATCTTCAATTCATGTTCTTTTACGGCCTGACCCTATCCGGAGGGATATTTACCGTCACTTATTTTATTGAAATCATGATGCAAAACCAGCTTTTACATAAAGCAGTAATCAAATCTGATAAGATAGAAGTCGTGTCACAATTAGCTGCCAGTGTCAGTCATGAGGTCCGTAATCCGCTTACAGTCACACGTGGTTTTTTACAAATGTTGAAAGATCCAAGCATAGATGAGAAAAAGAGGCTTTATTACTTGAATACAGCAATTGATGAACTCGACCGTGCAGAAACAATTATCAAGGATTACCTGAATTTCGCAAAACCACAATCGAATATGGCATCATCCATCTGTGTGAAAGAAGAAATCGAAAAAGCTCTTGAATTAATCCTGCCTTATGCCAATCACTTTTCTGTAAATATAAAAAAGGATTTGATGGCAGGAATGGATGTCTCAGGTGAAGCTGCCAAATTCCATCAATGTATCCTCAATATAATCAAGAATGGCATTGAAGCTATGCCAAATGGCGGCGACCTTGTGATCAGCTGCCGTGAAATGGCAAATAACCATGTATCCATAACCATCGAAGATACGGGATGCGGCATGTCTCCACAGCAATTAGCAAAAATCGGCGAGCCTTATTTTTCAACCAAGGCTGAAAAAGGCACAGGTCTCGGGATGATGGTCGTCAATAAAATCATTCAGGAAATGGGCGGCACAGTGGGGGTAAAAAGCAAACTGAACAAGGGCACTAAATTTAAGATCACCTTGCCGCTTTATGATATAGAAAAACGGGAGACGTAAAATTCTCCCGTTTTTTCATTCCTCTATTAAATTCAAAACTGGTACGTCCCTTTCAACTTCCGGTTCTGATTTAGAATAAATCCTCGCCATTTTGCTTTTCTCATCAACATGCTGGATAATGACTGGCGTCCCATCATACGTCACATGGATCATATCTGCTGACTCAACGATTTCTTTTGCTCGGCCTACATTCATTCCTGAGTTCCTCCTTCTTGGTAACAAACATAATTTATGCTTAATCATGTTCTGCTATCCAAAAAAGTGGCCTAAATATTAAATCTTGAAATTGAGCCGGATAACATTTGCTTTTCTTAAAGTATCATAGATAATCACGAAGATTGGACCGATAAAAATCCCGGCAAGCCCGAGCAGCTTAAGTCCGATATACATGCTGACCAGGGAGGCAAGCGGCGATATGCCAAGGTTTGTTGAGTAAATCTTTGGCTCGATCACCCTGCGGACAACAGTGATGACCAGGAACAGTATGATTAATCCGATTCCCAAAAAATGATTATCCTGCAAAATGGCAATGACAGCCCAGGGCACAAGAACAGACCCTGTTCCAAGGATCGGCAGGATATCGACGATGACAATCAATAATGACAGCAGTCCTGTATATTTAACCCCAAGAATGCTAAGCCCAGCCATGGCCATGATAAAGGTGACGGCACTTAGGATCACCTGGGCTTTTAAAAAGCCAATACCCGCCTTGTTTAACTGGCTTCCTACAAGGAAAACCTTCTGCCGGGTCTCTTCCCTCAAATGAGACTCCAGCTTCATTTTAAGATTAGGAAGTTCAAGACTGAACAAGAATAACGCAATTAGATAAACCAGAAATTCAATCATGAAGCCTGGTATGGCCGTCAGCAAATTGATTGTTCCGGCAATGAATTGCTGCAAAAAAGAATCAAGTGTATTAATATTTGTTTCAATCGTCGTCTCGATCTGGCCAGTGACTTCATCCGGGAAGTTTTTCGAATAAAATTCCCACTTGCCCATCATTGGAAGTATTGCCGTTCTGTAAATATCCCTGACGAATGTAGGAGTTCGCTCAGATAAGGATACCGCCTGATGGGCAATCATCGAGACGAGGTTATAACCTATCACTCCGAGGAAGACCACATAACCGATAAATACACCAATCACAGCCTGAAGACGCTTAAATGTAAATCTTTTGATAATCCATTGAACCATTCCTTCGAGCATGACTGCTGTTAACATAGCAAAAATGAGCGGAAGGCTATAAGGTACAAGGAAAAAAATAATTACAGCAATCACTGCAATCGATAGCCATTTTTTCCACATAATATTGATACTCCCTCTAAGGAAATTAAAACAACAGAGCTTTAAAAATACTATATACCATCTTTAGGCTCTCCGCTATTTTTTTCATTAGGTCTTTTGGGCAAAGCTCTATTCTCAAACTTTGTTACTATTGATTACAAATAGGATTGATTACCTATTTTCTTCGCCAAGTTGACTCTTTTGTGAGAAAAGAGCATGCAAACTCAATACCGACCAGCAAAGTGATGTTCTATTACGTTAAAATCGGTTTTAAAATTTTAACAACAATTTTTACGAAAACAGCCTTGGGCAAAAATAATGGATGACTTTTTCATCTGCAGGGTATAGAGGTTAAAAACAGTTAATAGGAGGTTCTATGACAGATCATATGGTGAAATTCCAGGCACTTGACAATGAATTTTTTCAACAGCCCACCCTTGAATTGGCTGTTTCGCTGCTTGGATGCACTTTAGTGAAAGAATCTGAAGAAGGAACAGCTGCAGGAATAATAGTGGAGACGGAAGCCTATATTGGACCGATGGATCAGGCGGCACACAGCTACAATAACCGCAGGACAAAAAGGACGGAGGTCATGTTCCACCAGGCAGGTCTTGCTTATACTTATGTCATGCATACCCATACACTTTTCAATGTTGTCAGTGGAGAAGAAGGGAATCCAGAAGCTGTGCTGATTCGGGCAGTGGAACCCCTGGAAGGCCTGGATCTAATGGTCAGGCGGCGAGGCATGCCGGAATCCACCAATCTTACCAATGGTCCCGGGAAGCTGACAAAAGCGTTGGGCATAAAGATGTCGGATTATGGGCATCCCTTAACGAAGAAACCACTTTTCCTCACACAAGGAATTGTGCCAGACAGCATTTCATCAGGCAAAAGAATCGGCATCGATAATTCCGGGGAAGCGAAAGACTACCCATGGCGTTTCTGGATCACCGGCAACCGCTATGTTTCCCGGCATCAGAATGCTGAAAAAATCATCGTGAACAAAGGGGGATCGAAATGAAGAAAAAAGCCATATTTCTGGACAGGGACGGGGTTCTTAATGAAGTACTGTCCCACCGGGTAAAGTTCGTCAACCGGCCGGAAGACCTTTACTTGCTTGAAGGGGCAGCTGAAGCTGTCGCAGAATTAAGCAAAGCCGGCTATGAGATTTTTGTTGTCACCAATCAAGGCGGCGTAGGCCTTGGTTTCCTGAAGGAAAAGCGCCTCCAAGAAATCCATGACCATATGGTAAAGATGATCAAGGAACATGGCGGGCACATCAAGGAGGTGGCCTACTGCCCGCATAAACCAAAGTCAGGCTGCGAATGCCGCAAACCAAATGCCGGAATGCTTATTGACCTTGCAAACAGGCATGATATCGAATTGACAGGAAGTGTAATGGTCGGGGATCACGAGCGCGATATTGAAGCCGGCAAAAAGGCAGGATGCAAAACGGTCTTCATTGGGACCGAAGAAACAGCTGCAGATGAGAAGGCACCTTCGCTACAGGCAGCCGTTCCGTTAATTTTAGATCTTTTGGAATAGGGCTTACAATTGTTAAAACGAAAACGCTGCGTATGAACTGCAGCGTTTTCGGACCTTGAAGGCAGACATTAACATTGTGTGACCCAAATCTTCCGTTCTCCTCCATTTCGGGCAGAAGTTGCTCCAGCTTGTTACCGAAATCTTCCGTTCTCCTCCATTTCGGGCAGAAGTTGCTCCAGCTTGTTACCGAAATTCTCCGTTTCCCTCCATTTCGGGCAGATGTTGCCCCAGCTTGTTACCGAAATTCTCCGTTCCCCCCCATTTCGGGCAGATGTTGCTCCTTCTTGGGATCACGGCAAGTGGCGATGTGCTTTTCTACGTAACCATACTGTTAGTCAATGATCGCCCCAGCTGTAATGCCCGGCGATTGATATCCAATAGAGAATGTTTTTCCGGGGAAAGCACCTTTTTCAAAGCACCCAATATGGAGTCATCGGACAGTATACCCGTTTCCGCAATGAAAACTCCAAGCAGGATCATGTTGGCGACCTTTGGATTGCCGAGCTCGTTCCCCTTGTCGGTTGCATTGATATTTAAAACTCTTATATCGGTCCTGGCTGATAGTTTTGAAATCAATGATGAATTCACAACTAATAATCCCCCGGCCCTGACCATAGGTTCAAATTTTTCATATGAAGGGTTATTCAGCACAATCGCTGTTGTCGGTCTTGAAACTAGTGGTGAGCCTACCTGTTCCTCGCTGACCACCACAGCACAGTTGGCTGTGCCGCCCCGCTGCTCAGGACCGTAAGAAGGCAGCCATGATACAAACTTTCCTTCATTCATCCCGGCATAGGCAATCAACTGGCCCATTGACATGACTCCCTGGCCGCCAAAGCCGGCTATCAAAATTTCTTCCATCATCTGTCAGCTCCCTTCGGTACATCCTTATACACACCTAGAGGATAGGCAGGCACCATGTTCTCCTTGATCCAATTTAGCGATTCATTTGGATCCAGGCCCCAGTTCGTCGGACAGCTGGAGAGGACCTCGACCATAGAAAAACCCATTCCCTGTTTCTGTGTTTCAAATGCTTTGCGAATCGCTTTCTTTGCTTTGATGATATTTGGCACATCATGCGTAGATACCCGTTCAATATAGGCTGTTCCATCCAGTGTTGACAGCATTTCGCTCACTCGGATCGGCAATCCCTGGATGCTTCCATCGCGCCCGAATGGAGTCGTCGCCGTTTTCTGGCCAACCAATGTAGTAGGTGCCATTTGCCCGCCTGTCATGCCATAAATCGCATTATTAACAAAAATGACGGTAATGTTTTCACCTCTTGCTGCGGCATGGACAGCCTCGGCAATCCCAATCGAAGCAAGGTCTCCATCTCCCTGGTAGGTAAAAACAAATCGGTCAGGAAGTACTCGCTTGATTCCTGTTGCGACAGCCGGGGCCCGCCCATGGGCTGCCTGGGTCATATCACAATTGAAATATTCATAGGACAGCACAGAGCATCCGACCGAAGCGACTCCTACTGTATCCTCCAGAATCCCCATTTCTTCAAGCACTTCGCCTACCATCCTGTGGATGATTCCGTGCGTACAGCCGGGACAATAATGGGTCTGGTTACCAGTCAATCCAGTTGTTTTCTCGAACACGGTTTTCATTGTCATACCTCGACACCCCCTGCCAGCTGTATGATTTGATCGTAAATTTCTTCCTGCGTAGGGACTACCCCGCCAGTACGGCCAAAAAATGAAACCGGAGCCCGGCCCTCGATGGCAAGTCTGACGTCCTCAATCATCTGCCCTGCGCTCATTTCTACAGATAGATAACCCTTCACCCTGTCACGGGTTTCAATGAATGGCTGCTCTGGGAATGGCCAGAGCGTAATCGGCCGAATCATCCCGATTTTCAAGCCGTCTTTCCGCGCTTTATTAATTGCATTCATGGCAATCCTTGCTGCTGTTCCGTAAGCAGTTACGATATAATCGGCATCTTCAATCTCAAACGTTTCGTATCTGACTTCATTTTTTTTAATCATGGCAAACTTTTTCTGTAAAAGTTCATTCCGCTTTTCAAGCGCATCGGCATTCAATTCAAGCGAGGAAATAATTCTAGGTTTGCCATCTCCGCGGGTACCGGTCGTAGCCCATTCCTTTTGTTCCGGCTCCCTTGCATTCAGCTCCTTGAACTCAACCGGTTCCATCATCTGTCCGAGCATGCCGTCCCCAAGCAGGATGACTGGCGTCCGATAGCGGTCGGCAATATCAAATGCCGCTTCTGTAAGGTCAATGATTTCCTGCAGCGTTGACGGAGCAAGGACAGGTGTATGGTAATCACCATGTCCTCCCCCTTTTGTCACCTGGAAATAGTCCGACTGCGCCGGCTGGATATTGCCAAGTCCCGGCCCTCCGCGTACGACATTCACAATCAGTGCCGGCAGTTCTGCCCCAACCAGGTATGAGATTCCTTCCTGCTTCAAACTGAATCCGGGACTTGATGACGATGTCATTACACGCACACCGGTTCCGGCCGCTCCATACACCATATTGATTGCTGCTACTTCACTTTCCGCCTGTAAAAATAACCCGCCAACCTCGGGCAGCCTTCTGGCCATATAGGCAACGAGCTCACTCTGCGGCGTGATCGGATAGCCGAAAAAATACTTGCAGCCCGCATGGACAGCAGCTTCCGCGATAACCTCGTTACCCTTCATAAGTACTTTCCCCATTGTCAAATCTCCTTTGCTATACAGATTTCCTTACCTTTTCTGGCTTATAGACAGTGATTACCGAATCCGGACACATTTGCGCGCACTTGCCGCAGCTGATGCAATTTTCCTGGTCTGTCACAACCGCTGGCCGGTAGCCTTTTTCATTCAAGTAATCAGCAAGATAAATCACATTTGTCGGACAAGCATCCACGCAAAGCTTGCATGATTTACAAGTCTCTTCATTAAAAACAACTCTCTGCTCCACCGCTTTTGCCTCCTTTACATTTCCCATGGCAATTTTAAATACCTCGATATCACTTTTACTTGGGACTCCGTTTCAATTCCAGCACTTTCAGCTGTTAAATGCTGCGGTAATATCGTGTACAGCAAAGGAATTCCCAGTGTATCGGATAGCTTCTTACTTAATGTCAATCCTCTTTCCACATCCTGAAGTGTCGTCTCAGATCCTACATTTGAGTTATTGATGATTCCTGTGATCTTTAGCCGGGAGGCACTTTCGATTTTACGCAAGGTCTCAACCGCCCCCTCAAGAGTACTGACATATGGACGGTTTGCATTTAAAATAAACAGCACTTCAGGCTCCATTTCATTCCAATCGTTGTAAAATTGCCCTAATGCCGTCGCCCCATCTTTGTCTCCCCCAGCATCGACGATCAGCTTATATGCAGTGTCGTATATCACCCTGCCCATATCGCCAGGAACAATCGGCAAATCAGCAGCTGCAAGCCTTTCAGCTGGGGCGATAAGTTCAATTCCATGTTGGTCAAAAATAGCTCGAGCGTCCCTCGCACGGTAATATGGATTAACAATGTCCAGATCAGCAACTGCCGTCCTGGCCATTGTTTTCCTTGCCTCCAGAGCAAGGTTAATTGATATCTCTGTTTTACCGCTGCCAAAATGGCCGGTAATGATGGTGATAGTCCGCACCTTTCTTCACCGGTCCCCACCTCCCTTATTGAAAGCGTTTTCATTTTATGCCATCTTCATTATATAAATTTCCGCTAAGCTTCTCTTTGATAAAAGTCACGTTTTTAGTAAAAAAGTGTTTGAAATCAACTTAAAAAAGGAGTTCCAAGAAAGAACTCCTTTTCAAGTATTATATAGCGAAGCTAAGGATCACTTTCTGCGGCATGTCCTGTTCTTCATAAACATCTTTTCTCAATCTCTCGCAAGAAGGCATTTCATACGAAAAATCTTCCACTGCTTCAGGGATCAGTCCATCTGCTTTCAGCGCATTAAAAACTTTTTGCATTGCGTCATCTGTGTCCAGACAATCTTCAGAACCTTCATATTTAAAACAATCAACGCATGTTTCCACGATATTCGCATCAATCTGTTCCTGTATAAAAACTAATTTTGCGCCAGCCATCTTCTCAACTTCACGATTTTCCAATTCAATAATCGTTGTTACGTTCATTATTGGCACCTCCATTTGGATTACACTATCATTATAGTAAGTTAACATCCAAACAGGGGTGTTTTGCCATTTAGTTCATTTATTATTCACATATTCTCGTCAAAAATTTGTCAAAAACTCCTTAACAAAGGGATTCTCTATACCCATACACGGATTTATCCATTTCAGGATTTTTTTAGTTTAACGCGGCGATTTCAGCCAAATCCTAAGGTGTGATGATCCTACTGGCCGATCGCAGTCTTTGCCATTGCCAGTTAACATTACTGCTTCCAGTTTCCTGTGTATTCTAGCGTGGTGAATTCCGCAAATTTCCGCCATAATTCCGCGACTTGGAAAATCGCAAACATATATACCAACTAACTTCCAGTACCCTAATAATCAGAAAAAAACAAATAGATAAACTTTAGGAATTGCAATTGACCTTGCCATGAATCGCATGATACTATCTCTAGTATTATTTAAATCTATAATCTTTCCTTGTATATGTTCGAGAATATGGCTCGGACGTTTCTACCATGCTACCGTAAAAGGCGTGACTACAAGGGGCTTTGATATTTGCTATTTTTTCTAGCAACTATTTGTCCTTTGTGGTACTCCGGCAGCATGAACTGCCGGAGTTTTTTTGTTTTCTAGGCTCTGTTTTACAAGGCTGTTGATTTTCGTTCCAGGCGCTTCGCTTTCCGCGGGGCTGGCGCTGAGCCTCCTCGTCGCTTTGCTCCTGCGGGGTCTCACCTGACCAGCTAAGCCCGCAGGAGTCTTCGCGCCTTCCACTGCAATCAACAGGAGTAAAAAACAATATTGGGCTTTAACAGAGCCATTTTCTTAACTAAACAATCAGGAGGACAGCATAAATGAAAAACTTTTTCCAGTTCGCAGAACGAAATACAAATTATAGGCAAGAAACACTGGCCGGAATTACGACGTTCTTGTCGATGGCCTACATTCTTGTGGTCAATCCTTTAATCCTTAGCCAGGCAGGCATGGATAAAGGAGCTGTTTTTACAGCTACAGCACTCTCAGCGATTATCGGCTCACTGCTGATCGGCCTGCTGGCTAATTTCCCGATTGGAATCGCGCCAAGCATGGGCTTGAATTCATTTTTCACTTTCACCGTCAGCATTGGCATGGGCGTCCAATGGGAAGTCGCGCTTACTGGTGTCTTCATCGCAGGTGTCCTGTTCGTCATCCTCAGCCTTTTAAAGATTCGCGAAAAGATCATCAATGTTATCCCCCAGGATCTCAAGCATGCAATCGCTGCGGGCATCGGCTTCTTCGTCGCCTTCATCGGTTTGAAAAATGCGGGGATCGTCGTTGGCAGCGAAGCGACCTTTGTCTCAATCGGCGACCTGACATCTGGGCCTGTCCTGCTTGCCCTGTTCGGCTTCATCGTCAGCGTGATCATGATGGTGCGAGGCATCAGCGGCGGCATCTTTTACGGAATGGTGATTGCTACGATCATTGGCATATTCACTGGCTTGATTGAGAAGCCAGAAGCAATCGTCGGGTCGGTACCTGACATTTCACCCACCTTTGGTGTCGTCTTCAACCATCTGGGAGATATTTTCTCTCCTGATGTTCTTGCCGTCATTTTCACGTTCTTGTTTGTTGCTTTCTTTGATACTGCTGGAGCACTTATTGCGGTCGCCAGCCAGGCTGGTCTGATGAAGGATAATAAAATTCCCAATGCAGGTCGTGCACTTCTTGCAGACGCAGGTTCTGCAGTTGCCGGTGCAGTACTGGGGACATCCACAACAGCGTCGTTCGTTGAGTCATCGGCAGGCATCGCAGTCGGCGGACGGACAGGTTTCACTTCCGTGATCATTGCGGCGTGCTTCGGCGTGGCAATGCTCTTCTCTCCGATCCTGTCTGTTATCACACCGGAAGTTACGGCTCCGGCACTCATCATCGTCGGTGCATTGATGGCAACTGAAATCAGTAAAATCAACTGGAATAACCTTGCTGTGATTATCCCGTCTTTCGTGACTATCATCATGATGCCGCTCACCTCCAGCGTTGCAACAGGGATTGCCCTCGGCTTCATTCTTTACCCATTGATGATGGCTGGCATGGGTAAGCTGAGAGAAGTCCATCCGATTATGTATGTACTTGGTTTCTTGTTTATAGGGTATTTTATTTATATTTAAAAAGCTTCTAGTCCGCAGTTTCTGTTGCGGACTTTTTTTATTTCTTTGTAATATCCTCCACGCAAAATTCACGATTGTGTTTTAAGTGTGAAATGTGCAAAAAATTCAAAATAATCATAGGTGATTCCCCTCACTTCTTCTTTCATTCTCGTAAATAGTAACTGAATTTCCACAGCAATAGACTTACCCCAGATGGTAAAAATACTTAAGCACTTAATTTTTTTTTGCAACACTAAAAACCCATAGGAGTATTGGCACTAACATGGATGGAGGTGTACATTCTTTCAGTTTTTTTCTATTCCAAATCAATATTTTGGCGGTATATCCGCCAGCAGAGAGGTGAGAGCTTTGAAGCTATTTGGAAAAAAAGCATTAATCATGTTTGCCGGCGCAGTGCTGGCTTTCACTGGTGGCTGCGGTATTCAGGAAGGTTCAACTGCACCCCAGCCAAAAGTAAATGGGCAAAGTGAGCAGTTGAATGTTTTTTCAGTCGTACAGCAAGCTGCTGATGCTTATCTGAAAAAACCTGCAGAGTCTATGGCTGCAGATGAAATTTTCGAAAAAATGATTTTGAATTACGACCCGTCTTACTTCATTGTCGATGTCCGCGATACCGCTGCATTTGCTGCCGGACATATCGAAGGTTCTGTTAATATTCCTTATAATATGACAGCTAATCCAAACCAAATCGCTAATCTGCCAAAGGACAAAAAGATCCTTGTCATTTGTTACAGCGGCCATACTGCAAGCCAGACAGCAGCACTATGGAATATGCTTGGCTATGATGCAATCTCAATGGTAAATGGCATGGGAGGCTGGACTAGCGACGTGAATTTAGGGACACCGCTTCCGCAGAAACCATTTGATTTCCCAGTGGAAACAACAGAAACAATAGCTGGAAACTATGATCTCCCAGCTCAGGACAGCAAACAATACACTGAAGAAACCGCAGCTCTTTTAGGAAGAGCTGATGACTATCTGAAAGCAGGAATTCCACCGATCATGAAACCCTCGGATATCCAGGAATCCATTAAGAATACGTCGACTGGATTCATGCTGGTTGACCTGAGGCCAGCCAAGGAGTATGCAGCAGGCCATTTACCTGGGGCCATCAATATAGCCTTTGAATCACTGGCAGAACTTGAACAGTTAAAGAAATTGTCTACAGAAAATAAGATCGTCCTCATTGACCATGATGGCACTATGTCCAGTAAAGCAGCAAGGATTCTCAACATGCTTGGATATGAAGCCTATGCCATGAAAGATGGCATGAGAGTATGGACATCCAATGCAGAGATCAATGGTATTATGCCGATTTCCAACAATAAGGCTAAGAATTATCCAGTAAAACAGCTGAATACAAAACTCGAGACAGAAACTGGTGCCGCCAGCTGCGGTTAACAGCTTGTGAGAGAAAGGAGTATGAAGAGATGACAAATTTATCGCGCCGTACCTTTTTAAAAGCTTCTGCAACCGTAGTCGCTGCAGGATCCTTACCTGCTTATTTCAGCTTCAGCGAGTTCAAGAAAGCTGCAACCGAAGAAAGCGTGAAGAAGATCCCAACCTTCTGCCATGGCTGCACAAGTTACTGCGGAATCATTGCCCATGTTAAGAACGAACGGGTCTGGAAGGTCGAAGGACACCCTATCCACTTGAAGTCAAGCGGCAGGATCTGCGCCCGCGGACATGGAATGGCAGCTTATCTTTACTCTAAGGACAGGGTGACTGGCCCAATGAAGCGGGTTGGTGAAGGAAAATTCGAACCAATCAGCTGGAACCAGGCATTCAAGGAAATCGGCGAAAAGCTCGACAGCATCGTTAAACAGTATACCGGTAACTCTGTGTTATGGCTTGAGCACGGCACCCATCGGAAATCATATGTCGACCGCTTATTTGACACCATCGGCTCGCCTAACTTCACGACACAGTATTCCACTTGCTTCAACGCTAAAACAAATGCATGGCTGCAAATGACCGGTACCTCCCTTAACGGTGACCATAAAAATGCTAAATACATGATATTTGAAGGAAGAAACTTCGCCGGCGGAATCATCCCGAATGGCATGAACCACATCACCCATGCAAAGGAAAAGGGTGCCAAATTGATCGTCATCGATCCAAGGTATTCAGAGATTGCGAAAATCGCAGATGAATGGATTCCGATCCGGCCTGGAACGGATCTTGCTTTCAGGCTGGCAATGGCCAATATATTAATCTCAGAAAATCTATACAATAAGAGCTTTGTCCAAAAATTCGTGGATGGCTTCAGCGAATTCAAACGGATGAACAAGGAATATACACCGGAATGGGCTGAACCGATTACGGGGATCAGAGCCGATAAAATAAGGGAAATTGCCAGAGACTTTGCTAAAAATGCACCGCAGGCCTTTATTGAACCAGGCTGGCACGGGCTTCATTCCCATTATGTAAACAGCACACAAACGGCTCAAATGGGGATCATCCTCAATGCACTTGTCGGCAACCTCTACGAAAAAGGCGGTTTAATGCCATCTGCCAGCCTTCAGCTTGGGCATCTCTACTTGCCAGCAATCGAAAATATGCCTGAAAAAGGCCCTCGTATCGACGGAGCTGGAGTGACCGGAAAGTACCGAACAGTGGAACCAACCAGGGGAATCGCTCATATTACGCCACAGCTTGTACAACAAGGGCTTGCAAAAGCCGTATTCATTTGTAACTATAACCCTCTCAGGACTGCACCGGACCCAGAGGAGCAAAAAAAAATCAAGGATGCAGAGCTGGTGGTTTCCATTAACATCGACTGGAATGAAACAAGCTACTATGCGGCTGATTACATCCTGCCTGAGCATTATTATCTGGAAAGATTGGAGCATCCTCAGGCTGTATCCGGCCATATTTCGCACGACAGTCCCCAGCTTGCCCTTCGCCAGCCTGTTGTCAAGCCGATGTATGACACGAGAAACACGCTTGATATGCTGAAGGGGATTGCCGATGCAATGGGACATAAGGATTTGTATCCTTTTACAATTGAAGAAGAAGTAGAAGCAGCAATTGCTCCGCTCGGCATCACATTCGACCAGCTGAAAAAAGCAGGGACATTGGAATTCCCGGCAACCGTCAAGCCTGGATTTCCGATAAAAAAAGGCAAACCAGCACTGCCTACGCTAACCGGTAAGATCCAATTTTCTGCGGACCTGTTCAAGATTGACGGAAAACTTGGAATTCCCGTCTGGGTCCCTCCGCTTGTTGAGCCGGATCCAAACAAAGACCATGAATTCCGCTTGATTCACGGAAAGCAGCCATGGCATTCCCATGCCATGACAAAAATATCGAGCAGCTGATGAAGCTTACCGAGAAGTATCAGGGAACCTATATGTGGCTCAACGCTTCAAGAGCCAGGAAGCTTGGCATCAAGACCGGAGATACTGTGACACTCCAATCCAAAATCGCCAAGAAAAAGGTGCAGGTAAAAGTAACGGAGCTTCTTCACCCGGAAGCAGCCTGGCTCCCTTCCACTTATGGCGGATTCTCACCTAAGAACAGGACGGCGAACGGAGTCGGCGTGAACTTTAATGATTTTATCCCAATCATGGTAGACCCTCTATCAGGCTCGACAATGGCCCAAGAGGTTGTTGTGACCGTGTCAAAGGAGGGCAACTAGGATGGCAAAATACGGCCTTTTGGTATTTCCGGAACGCTGTACGGGCTGCAACGCGTGCAACATTGCCTGTGCATCGCATAATCAGCTCAGTATGGATGTTTCCTATAACCGACTTGAATTTTTGGAGACTGGAACTTACCCGAATGTAAAAATGGAAATTATACCAGTACAGTGCCAGCATTGCGACAACGCTCCATGTGTTTCTGTCTGCCCAACCCAGGCAACTTACAAACGAGAGGATGGAATCGTCGAAATTGACGCTGACAAATGTATCGGCTGCAAATATTGCATGGCTGCCTGCCCTTATGAAGCAAGACAGCTGAATGAAAATCGCGTGCCTGAAAAATGCAGATGGTGTCCTGAGATGCTTGAAAAAGGCGAACAGCCTGCCTGCTCGGCGACCTGCATGAACGAGGTCAGGCTGTTCGGAGACCTGGAGGATCCAAACAGCCAGCTGAATCAGGAGCTGGCAAAACATGATGTCTATCAATTGCTTGAAGCTAAAGGCACGAAGCCAAGTATCTTCTATGTAAAAAATAACCGGAGGTGAATCTCGTGAAAATCAATAAATGGAGTATTCTGTCAGCATCCTTCATTCTCTTCGGCCTGGCAGGAGGAGCCAATATTTTTATCCATGGTGAACATGCCATGGGAACCACAAATAAGATTCCATGGGGAATTCTGATAGCCGGGTATGAATACTTTGTCGGGATCAGTACGGGACTGCTGCTGGTTGCAGCATTAGGCTATGTATTTCACATGAAAGCTATTATCCCAATCGGCAAATCATTGCTGATGTTTGCCATTTTTTCCCTGGTCAGCGGTTTTGCGATTTTATTGGTGGAGTTAGGCAATCCGCTTAACTTCATCCATTATTTCCTGACACCGAACTTTACATCGCCAATCTGGTGGATGGCACCCTTATACGGAATTTATTTAATGCTGCTGGTTTCCTTGACAGTGTTTGTCGTTCGCGGCAATCGGTCTTTGATCAGGCCTTTTGCCATCATGACCGCTGCTTCTGCCTTAGTCGCTCTGGTTTGTATCGGGTTTCTGTTTGGTTTCATCATTGCACGTCCGTACTGGAACGGCCCGATATCACCGCTTTATTTCATTTTGACTTCCGTTTTTTCAGGAATCGCTATGGCTTCAATCATCGCCTATCTCCATGAAAGACAGAAAAAGAGTGAGAACCTTGAAACAGTTAAGTTCCTCAGGACACTTAGCTTGTCAATGATGGGAGTCATGGTCATCATCTACATCGGCAAGACCTTCGTCGGGCTCTACGGACACGTGCCGGGAAAATATGAATCACTGCTCGCTTTGCTGACAGGACCTTTAAGTTTTAACTATTGGGTACTGGAAATATCGCTGGCCATTGTCATACCTTTTGTGCTGATCGTGTCAGCCCAAAAGGTTTCATCCATAAAACTCGGGCTTGCCGGTCTGCTGTCCCTGACAGGAATTTTCTTCATGCGTTTCAATATGGTAATAGCCGGCCAGATTACTCCATTGAAAGTCGTCAAAAATCCAGCTGAAGGAACCGCCTTCAATCTTTTCAGTATAACTTGGTCTGAATGGTCCCTGATAGTGGGCGGAGTCGGCATCATGGCATTGCTGTATCTGCAGCGTGAATTATTGGAGCGGATCATCAACCACAAACCAGCAACAGAGCTGAAAAGGCATGGGGATATAACCTCGTAGAAAAGAAAAGCTCCAGCGCTGGAGCTGGACAAACGGAAAGGGGCTGATCACTTGTTCACCATGACAGAAGAAAAGCGGCGACTGTCCAATGCGCTTTTGCTGCTGGCTGAATTTTATAAGCCGCCGACCATTGAACTCTATCAGGCTTTGAAAAGTGGAATAGCTTTTGAAGAGCTGAGACCATTTGTAAAAATGGAAGAAACCTATGAAAATGCTTTTTCTTCCTTTGAAAATATGAAGCAGACCTATATTCATTGTTTTCTCGGTCCTTCCGAGCCTTTCGCACCGCCGATTGAATCACTCTACAAACAATGGACCGATGATCCCACTGCAGCTGTTTCATTTGCAAGACAGACAGGATTTTTCTACGGAGACCCTGCACTGCATATCCAATACCTGTTCCGGCAATTCAAGCTTGAGTTTCCTGAAGAATATCGGGCAATGCCGGACCATTTGACCCTGCTGCTTGAGTTTCTCGCTTTCTTGCTCGAACATGGGACATCGGACCAGATTCAATCATTTATCTCTGACCATTTCGATTGGCTTGACGATTTCATCCTTGAATTGAAAAAGTCGGATACAAGCTTGTTCTATATATCTATTACACAAATAGTGAACCAGCTTGTCCATTCCTCTGCACTTGGCTACAGGAGTGAACAGCTTGGTAAAGAAAGGAGTGAATAGTTTCATGGTTAAGAAAACTATGCTGGCAGGTTTGGTATTTACCGTCGGAATAGCCATGGCCGGTTGCGGTACTGGCGGAGATTCAGCCAAAACGTTCTCGAATGCAGCTGCAGATTTTAACCAGAAGGCAGACCTTTCAATCTATAAGGCTGGCGATGAAGCTGAACCCGAGAAAAAAGCCGTGCCACTGAAAGAGAACCTATCTTACGTTGGAACTGAATATATGATGAGATTAAAAGCTTCCGCTGGAGAGGTAAGTCCCACGAGGAAAGCTTACGAGCAATATCCATCGGAATGGGACTTTGTCATCGTCGATTCCCGTCCTGAAGCCGTTTTCCATGAAGGACATATCAATGGAGCAATCAATATCCCCGATTCACAGTTCGACCAGTTCGCTTCCCTGCTTCCAGAGGATAAAAACAAGCTTCTTATATTTTACTGCGGTGGAGTCACCTGTGAATTGAGCAGCAGTTCAGCTGAAAAAGCAATGAAGCTAGGCTATAAAAATATTAAAGTTTACCAGGAAGGACTGCCAGAATGGAAAAAAGCAGGCAATTACCTGGCTGTTACCGCTCCGTATATTAAGGGGCTGATCATGGATGCCAATGTATCAAGGGATGATAAGCCGCCTTTCGTCATCCTTGACGCCAGACCGTATAAGGTGTATTTTGAGTCACATATCCCCAATGCGGTCTTTGCAGATGATACACTATTCGCGCAAAAGTACCAGGGAACAGCACCTGCAGATAAAACAACTGAAGTGATCGTCTATTGCGGCGGATTCGGCTGCCATAAAAGCCATGCTGTCGCGGAAGAACTTCTGAAAAATGGCTATTCGAATGTCAAAGTCTATTCTGGTGGACTTCCTGACTGGTCTGCCCAATCCTTGCCAACATTCGGCACTGCCAATTCTGGCGGAAGCTTCGATGTAGCCGAAGGCCAGGTTAACCGAGGAATCAACCCAGAGGAATTCATGAACAAAATCAGTGCCGGGGCCTTCATCCTTGACGTCCGTTCGAAGGATGAAACCAGGGCCGGTGTTCTCAAGGGATCTCTGAATATCCCTGACAGTGTGATTCTGGCCGACCCGGCCGCTATCGTAAGAAAGCTTCCAAAAGATAAGAATGCTGTCATCGTCGTTCACTGTGCATCTGGCGCCAGGGCAGCTGGTGTTGTAAATAAAATTGCTGATCTGGGATATGCCAATACCTTCTATTTGAATAACGCCATACAGATTTCTGCAGACGGTAAAGCGTCCTTTTAAAAAGGCAAGACCCCGGTGAAATTCATACCCCGGGGTCTTTAGCGTTAAATTGCCTCTAATTCTTTCACAATTTCTTCGCAGATCCGATGCGTTTCCAGGGAATCCTTCGATGAAATTAAAGGTAATGCATTTCCGCCGACTGCCTGCAGGAAATCAAAAACAATCTGCTCGAAGCCGCGCTTGTGTAGCGTCGGGTCCCAGTCACTACCCCCAAGCTTTGTTTCAGTCCTGGTTTCCTGAACGTATAAATCAGACACATTCAAGGCTGTCCGTTTCTCATTTGATTGAAATATCTCCACTTTTTCCTCAACAACTCCGCTGTCCCGATTCATGATCCCGATTGCGATTCCCTCTTCCGCATGCAGCTGAATAACAACAAGATGCAAAAACGCACCATTTTTCTTTCCAGTCACGTTGACTTGCTTGATAGGGTATGGGAATAAGGATCTCAGTGTATCAACAACATGGATGAAGTCATCCAGAATGAAATGGCGGATTTCTCCAGGCAGACCCTTTCTGTTTTTCTGCATGATCACCATATTCGGTTCCTTCAACTCTGCCAGCTGTTTATATACCGGAGCATATCTTCTGTTAAAGCCAGTCATCAATATCAAACCTTTTTCCTCAGCTAGCTCTGTTAATTCCCTGGCTTTTTCATATTCATAGGAAATTGGCTTGTCCACATACACATGGATACCGGCCTGGAGCAGTTGTTTTACAATGTCATAATGTGATTCGGTTGCACTATGTACAAAAGCACCTTTAATCCCACCTTCTATCAGCTCATTCAGACTAAAATGAATATGGGGAAATCTGAACTTTGCAGCGAGGCTATTCAGTTTGTCACGATCACGCGTGAATAGATGGAACTCAATATCTCCCTTCTCCGCAAAAACAGGCAGATAGGCTTTTTGCGCGATATCCCCTAAACCAATGACGCCAACCTTCAACATATGTATTCCCCCTGTAGGTTTGTTATTTCCAGTGTACACAGGAACCTGGCCATAAAAAAGAAATCAGCCTTCGCGCAGGCTGATTCCTTTTTACTTACTATTCATTAATCCAGGCAAGCCCGATTGTTCCCTGCCCTGTATGGGTACCAGCCACTGGACTGAAAGTGGTTGTTGTAAATGATATTTCCGGGAAACGTTGTTGAAGTTCTGCACGCCAAGTCTCAGCCAAGTCCTTCACATTCCCATGAATGACACTGGCTTCCTTAATGTTGCCTGAAGCTTCTTCAAGAATTTGAAACAGTCGTTCTTTAACCTTTTTTTCCGTCCTGATTTTATCAAAAAGGACTACCTTGCCATCATCGAACCTGACAATCAGCTTTAATTTTATCAAACTGCCGATAATCACCTGTGTCGTAGATAGACGGCCACCTTTGTGAAGCTGCTCAAGGCTTCCTGGTGCCATATATAAATTGGCCTTGTCAGGAAGCGTTCTTAAATAGGAAACAATCTCCGAATACGACTTTCCTTGCTTTTGAAGTTCAACGCCTTTTTCAACCATGCGCCCTAATGGGTAGGAACCTATTTTAGAGTCAATGACATCGACTTTGAAATCTACCATGCTTGAAGCTGCGACAGACGATTGGAAAGTTCCTGTCAGAGCACTCGAAGCGTGAATCGCAATCGCATGCTTATACTGCTCCTTTAGCTTCTGGTACAGTTCCACAAATTCCCCGATCGCAGGCTGCGATGTTTTCGGGAGGACCTTTGAGGCCGCCAGCTTTGGATAGAAATCCTCGGCAGTGATATCTACCCCTTCCAAATAAGATTCCTCACCAAAAATAATACTTAAAGGCACAACGTATATATGGTTATTTTTTATGAATTCTTCAGTAAGTCCTGATGTACTGTCGGTTACCCATGCAATGTCATTTAATGTAGTCATGATTTCTCCTGTTCTTGTCAAAAATATCGATGAATATGCTTACATTTCCCATGATATATGAAGAAGCCTTATAAGACTATTAGTAATTTTTAAGAATACGATTTATTTGTTAAAAACAATGAAAAAGTTAATAACATGGACACATGTTTTTCATCCAGATTTGAGGGAACAATGATAACAAACCTGACGGGAGGAAAGTGACTCATGGACCCTTATATCTACGGTTTATATTCCCTCGTATACTTGTTTTTATTCCTATGGGGATTAAAATTGTCCATAAAGTATGGATTTTTTTCACTGATGAATGTTCTTTTGCTCGTAACATTCGGCCTGGTGTATGACAACCTCGTGCTTGCAATGGGGAGCATAATTGGAAAAGGCCCCTTTTTAGAAGGCTTGAATGTTATGCGCTATTGGTTTCACGCATTCTTTACCCCATTGTTGATTTTATTTTCCTGGGAAGCTATCAGGGAGACAGGGATCCGCTGGCTTAAGGGACGCACAGGACTTATCCTGGCAGGTATCTTTACTCTGGCCATGATTATTGCAGAGCTTGTCCAAAATACCATCGGACTTAATCTTGAGCCCGCCAGGAATTATGGAGTACTAAGCTATGAATCCACCGGAGCACATGGCCCCCCAATTATGATTATTGGTGTTACCATTGCGTTACTGTTTGCAGGGATTGCCCTTTGGAAAAAGCAGAAGTGGAAATGGATGGCTCCCGGTGTCATTTTGATGGGTATAGGCAGTGCTGTGAAGATTCCAATTGAGAGTGATGCGGCCACGAACGGATTCGAACTAATTTTATTGATATCATTATGGGCAACTAAAGCTTTTCTTGAAAAAAATTCAGACCAGGCCATAAGATAAGGCCTGATCTGTATTAAAATGGCTGTTTTCGTAAAGATTGTTGTTAAAATCCTAAAGCCGATTTTAACGTAATATAAGCCATTTTGCAGGCCGGTATTAAGTTTGCATGAACTTTTCTCACAAAAGAGCCTACTTTTAGAATAAAAATAGGTCATTCAATCCTATTTTAGAGCCAATAGCAACAAAGTTTGGGAAAAGAGCCTTTAAAATAAACCCTTCACTTCCTGTGCTGATAACTGCTTTCCCGCAGAAACAACTTTTTCATCAATGACCAAAGCCGGAATACCTTTCACCTTATACTTTTCGATTTCCTTATTGTCTTCCACCCTTTCAACTACCGCAGCAACCCCAGCTTCATTCACAGCAACATTGATACTATCCACAAGACTTTTGCACTTATCGCATCCAGGACCTAACACTTTGATGATCATTTCCTCATTCTCCTTTCACATTTTGCACCCTTATATCTTGAATGTACCCCCATTTTGAAAATAAAAGTCATTTTTCGTATGGCTTTTTTACTCACAACTGATTAGGACTACCGACATAGCTGGAATTCCTGCTTACTTTAGACAAGTTTGAAGGTAGTGGACTCAAAGCTGTCATGATTCCTTTGTTTTTAAGACAACACATTAAATGCATGACCACAGCTGTCTTTTAAAAAACTATTTCCTCGGGAAGCCAATAACTTTTTACCAATAAAAAAATATGAGAAAATAACAATGCAATTGAATTAAAAAGGAGGCGCATGATATGCCACAAAATCTCCAAGATACAACAACGTTACATAATGGTGTGAAGATGCCATGGTTTGGCCTTGGTGTGTTCAAGGTCCAGGAAGGATCTGAAGTTGTAGAGTCTGTTAAAGCGGCGCTTAGAAATGGTTACAAGAGCATCGACACTGCAGCAGTATACAGGAATGAGGAAGGCGTTGGACAGGCTGTCAAGGAAGCTGGTGTTCCACGTGAGGAACTGTTTATCACGACGAAGGTCTGGAATTCTGACCAGGGTTATGAATCCACGCTCCAGGCATTTGAGACAAGCATGGAAAAGCTTGGGCTCGATTACCTCGACCTTTATCTGATCCACTGGCCAGTTGCCGGCAAATACAAAGAAACATGGAAGGCACTCGAAAAGCTTTATAAAGATGGAAAAGTCCGAGCAATCGGCGTGAGCAATTTCCACGTTCACCACCTAAAAGATTTGATGGCTGATTCTGAAATCAAACCAATGGTCAACCAGGTTGAATACCATCCACACTTAGCGCAGACGGAGCTGCATGAGTTCTGTAAAGCCGAGGGCATCCAGATGGAAGCTTGGTCTCCTTTGAAGCACGGAGAGCTTTTATCAGAACCAACAATTGTTGAAATCGCCGAAAAGCATAAGAAATCACCAGCCCAATTGATCCTGCGCTGGGATTTACAAAACGAAGTGGTCACAATACCGAAATCGGTCAAGGAACATCGTATTATCGAAAATGCAGATATCTTTGATTTTGAGCTTTCAGCCGAAGATATGGACCGCCTGAATAGCTTAAATAAGAATGAGCGTGTCGGCCCGGATCCGGATAATTTCAATTTTTAATCAGGCTGTTTTCGTAAAGATTGTTGTTAAAATCCTTAAGCCGAGTTGAACGTAATATAAAGCCATTTTTAGGATCGGTATTAAGTTTGCGTGCTCTTTTCTCACAAAAGAGTCTACTTTACGAAAAAAAAATAGGTCAATCACTCCTATTTTGGGATCAATAGCAACAAAGTTTGAGAAAAGGTCCTTTAATTAAGATAACTCATTAGGCGCAGATGATTCTGCGTCTTTTTTTGCTCAAAAAACTAACACCAAATATTTATACCTAAATATAGTATCAGGTGCTAAAAATCACATCTTTTTATAATTGTCCATGTTAAACTGCAAAAGAATAAATTCAGAAAGGGGTTTTTAGCATGGATTTCCCAAAGCTTAAAATTGGCCATATGGCTCCAAGTGTTCCGATTATGCAGGGTGGAATGGGGGTAGGTATCTCGCTAAGCGGATTGGCCTCGGCGGTTGCAAACGCTGGAGGTATTGGCATCATATCTGGAACAGGGATTCCGGTAGAAGAAATGGTACAGCATATCAGAAAAGCCAGGGAGCTGACTCAGGGCAATGGGTACATTGGTGTAAACGTTTTGTTTGCCATGAACGATTTTGCTGAGAAAATGAAAGCCGCGTTGGATGAAAAAGTTGATTTCATTATTTCTGGAGCAGGAATATCAAGAGATATGTATTCTTGGGGCAAGCAAGCGGGCATTCCGGTCATTTCAATTGTATCCTCTGCAAAGTTAGCTAAAATCTCGGAACGACTGGGTGCTGCTGCTGTGGTAGTTGAAGGATATGAGGCAGGAGGACATCTTGGAACTGACAAGCCTCTTTTTGAGATACTTCCTGATATTGTTGAGTCTGTGTCCATCCCGGTAATCGCTGCTGGAGGAATCCTGACTGGTGCTGATATCGCGAAGGCTTTTTCCCTTGGAGCTTCTGGCGTCCAAATAGGCACAAGGTTTGTGGCCAGTGATGAATGTGACGCTCCGCAAAGTTTCAAGGAAAAATACGTTTCAGCCACCGAAAAAGACACACTGCTTGTGAAAACAACAGTTGGACTGCACGGGCGCGCCATTGCCAATCATTTCACCAAGCTCATCACCACCTCAGATAAACTCAGGATCAAAAAATGCCGTGATTGCCTGAAAAATTGCTCCTACCGTTTTTGCACACTGGACTCCCTGCTCACCTCCGTTTCCGGCGATGTAGAAAATGGCCTGGTATTCGCTGGCGCCAGGGTAAGTGAAATTAAAGACATATTACCAGTCCGGACAATCATTGAAAACTTAAGAATGGAATACAACGCAGCAGCTCAAAACTTGGCTTAAATAAAAACCAGACAACCTAACCCACGGTTGTCTGGTTTTCTTCACAGCCTTATTAAAAACTCCTGGTCCGACCGCTGATCTTTTGTATGCACCCGTTCATAAAACTGGATTTCTTTTTCATTCATTAAAATGACAGTCGAACTTCTCGTCCCGTACCCTTCACTTTTAATGAAGATGGGTGATAACAAGCGCTCCCACTCCAGGGAAACCCCGGTAGATGGCAACAGATGGTCCGGAGCGGGATCGGCATTTTCCAAATGGGCAAATAACCGGTCAACCAAGTCAGGATGCCCTTCTGAAATAATGCTGGCAAGTCCCGCCTTCCCCCATTTCACCTTTGGCCAGTCCGTATTAAGCAAGTGGTTGCTGACCCCATGGACGCCAGCTTCCACTTTTTGCAGCGGGCCTCCACGATTGGAAAAGTAATAGAGCTCATCCAAATCCCCTGCCAGAAAATTATAACCAGGATATTCTTGACGGCGATTGGCCAACTCCTGTAAATAAGATTGGGTATTGATTGTCCCTTTCAGAAAATCAGCAACAAGTTCACCTCTTGTTCTTTTCCCGACGGTGGTTTCACTTGGGTCTCGATAATTAGTGAGAGCTGCAAACCTGCCTGATGTCGTAACCCCCATCCAGGTTCCCATTTTTTCAAGATCCCGGCCGGCGAGCACTTCGGTCGCATCATCCCAAAAATAAGCCGGCGCAGTTTCCCGGGCATATGCTTCATCTCTATTGGCAGCAACAATCAGCTTATACTCTGGATGTGCTTTATAGGCAAATAAAACCAAACACATTCATCATCACAGCTTTCCTTTCAATTTACTCTATTATAACCTAAAGCAAAAAAAGAGAAGGACCATGTCCCCCTCTTTTCCTCATTTTTATAAAAGCATACCTGCCATTGCGGCACTCAATAATGATGCAAGCATACCTGCTATAACAGCTCGTACACCCATGCGAGCGATGTCTCCGCGACGATTTGGAGCAAGGCTTCCAAGACCGCCAAGCAAGATTCCCATTGAAGATACGTTTGCGAATCCACATAGAGCAAAGCTGATGATTGCAACTGTTTTTGCAGATAATTGATCAATTTGCGGTGCAAATGAAGAGTAAGCTACAAATTCATTCAAGATTAACTTTTGGCCAATGAACCCGCCGGCTTTGACAGCCTCATCCCAAGGTACGCCGATTGCGAAAGCAAGTGGTGCGAATACAAAGCCTAGAATTGCTTCAAGCGTTAAGTTTTCTGCTCCGAAGAATCCTCCGAAGAATCCTAGTATTCCATTGATCAAGGCAATCAATGCGATGAAAGCAAGCAACATTGCACCGATATTCAAGGCTAATTGTAGACCCGTGCTTGCTCCCTTAGCAGCAGCATCAATCACGTTAACTGAATCTGTATCTTTTTCCATCTTCAGTTCATCAGATGTCTCAGATTTTTCTGTTTCCGGAATCATGATTTTAGCCATGATCAAACCCGCCGGAGCAGCCATGAAGCTTGCTGCAAGCAAGTATTCTAACGGAACACCCAATAAGGAATAACCAATCAATACGGAACCTGCAACAGAAGCCAGGCCCCCAACCATGATAGCAAAAAGCTCTGACTGAGTCATTTTCGCGATGTAAGGCTTAACAACAAGTGGTGCTTCTGTCTGGCCTACGAAAATGTTAGCTGCAGCTGATAGTGATTCAGCCTTGCTCGTTCCCAGCAATTTAGAAAGCGCTCCACCCAGGATCTTGATGATTACTTGCATGACTCCCAGGTAGTAAAGAACTGAAATCAATGATGAGAAGAAAATAACAACTGTTAATACTTGAAATGCGAATACGAAGCCAATATTTTCGGCCTGGAACAATCCTCCGAACAGGAATTGCACACCAGCGTCCGTATAGTTGACGATTTCATTGACACCAAGTGAAAGCTTTTTCAATAAGAGTTTACCTGTTTCCCATTTCAATACTAAGAACGCGAAAATGAATTGGATTGCCAACCCGCCAAGGATTGTCCTAAAATTGATTGATTTTTTGTTATTCGAGAAAATAAATGCTATTCCCAAAACGACTGCAATCCCCATCAAACCCCATAAGATATTCATTGTTGACCCACCTCTTGTTGTGATATTTGCGGAAATGTTGTTAACGTTTACAAATGCTATGAAAAAAATTTCAATAAAACGTTTACATTTGTTTATTCATTACTTTCTATAGCAAATATATCAGAAGTTAAGAACTTTTGTAAATAAGTTTTTGAACAAATGTAAAATGAAATTTATCCCTTTTCATCTTTTCGACAAAAATACCCGCAAGGCGCCGAACCTACCGGGTATTTGTTTTTACCTTATGGCTTCCCTATTCCCTTAACTCTTACTTATCCAATAAAAATTTGGCAGTAAATTGGTCCGTTACAAGCACATTTGTATACTTCCCTTTTAAAGCCCCATAAATACCCTCGATTTTATGAGCTCCGCCTGCAACTAATATTGAATACTTCTTCTTCTTTAACTCTTCAAGTTCAATGCCTAAAGTTCTCGCATCAAGGTTCTCGTTGCAAACCTTTCCATCTTTATCAAAAAATCGTGAACAAATATCCCCGACAGCTTTTGAATAAATGACTTGCAAATCTTCTTCGGTAAAGTATCCTAACTGGAACAATAAAGATTCAGACTTGATCGGACCAATTGTATAGACCGCTATGTTCGATTGTTTCCCCATTTCCAGGATCTTTTTTATATGCCTGTCAGCCTCCATTGCCTGTTTGACCACGACATGGTCTACGATGGCCGGAAGCGGGAGATGATGCGGTGCGCTGTTGAAGGCCTTGCCGAATAAATACAATATTTCATTCGCATACGTATTTGTTTCGGAGTGACTGACTCCTCCCTTCAACTGGACGACCTTTACATTCTTGCACGGTTTCTGCTTCAATTCCAAGGCAACATGATAAAGCGTCGTTCCCCAGGTGACACCGATAATATCATCATGATCAACCACTTCATTCAAAAAAGCTGCAGCTTTCTCCCCGAGATATGTTTTGATCACACTGTCTTCATATTGTGGAATATGAGTGACGATTGCCTTTTTTAACCCAAACTTTTGTTCAAGCTGTGCTGACAAATTTTCTACATCCTCAGTAGGGTCCATGATTCTGATATCGACGATACCCTCCTGCTTTGCGATCTGCAGGAACCTTGATACTGTAGGCCTAGAAACTCCCAACTCCCTGGCAATATCATTCTGGTTATAATCAAGTAAATAATAAAGCTTTGCTGCCTCAATTATTTTTAATAATTTTTCTTTTTCCATTCGTGATCACCCTTGGAAATGACTTAAACTCAATACCCTTATTCTAGCAAAAAAACCGAATGAAAACATTTACATTTTAAAAAAGAACAAAATGTTCATAAATAACCAAAGGTTTACATATGTTCATCTTCGTTAGAACACTTAGAAGCTCATTTAGAACGGAGAAAGAGGAAAAGGATTGGCGCTAACCCAATCCTTCCAGAAAGATTATTTAATAATTGCTATCACTGATTGAGCGTACTTCCTAGCCAGTGAAATCTTTTCTTCTTCGTTTAATAAATGAAAAGGACGATCATTCTTGAAGACAACCTGGCTGACGAAAATTCCCCCAAGGTGCCTTGCAACAAGACCTGCATCAACTACTTGGCCCTTATTCTCGAAATGCAGTGCCAGACCCTTCTCAAGACTCGAAAAAATCATATTAGGCAAATCGACTTCTTCATCCAAATTCCCCATCAAGCTTTCTGATATAAGCATTTTGACCAGAGGTGCATTTCTGGACAAAGTACCTAATCTATTTTCAATAATTTTTATCAAAAAAGCTTCAGTATCCTCAGTTTGTGCCATTCTGTTAATATGCGAATCAAATTGTCTTTCCAGAATATTCTTGATGACTGTTACAAACAGGTTTTGCTTATTGGTGAATTTCCGGAACAATGTTACTTCAGCCACTTCTGCTTCCTTTGCAATCTCTTGTGTTGTAGCCTGCAGTCCTTTTTTCACAAAAACCTTCATTGCTGCATTCAAGATTTGTTCCGTTTTGTCCCTCATACTGCCACCCCTAGTTTTCTGGTAATTCATTCTCCCCTACATGTCTTATTTTCACAAAACGATCTAGAATAATCAAGATGGCAGGCATAACTACAATTGTACTGAACAGTGCCAGGGATATATTTATTAATGTCATCATGCCGAAGTTGCTCAAGATGACAAAATCGGAAATCAGCAGCGCGCTGAACCCGCCGATTGTGGTAAAGGCAGATGCGAGGATGGCCTTCCCTGTTTTCCGATTCGTGACCATGATGGCTTCCATGCTGTTTCTGCCTTTTTTCCGTTCTTCATAAAAACGCTCCATGATCAGGATGGTGAACTCTGTGCCAATTCCGATGATCAATGCTCCCAGTGTGGCAGTCAACGGGGTATATTTGATATCAAGTAAATACATGGCTCCGCCTGACCATCCGACTATCAGGGCGATTGGCAGCAATGGTATAAATGCTTTGACAGGATGGCGGTATACTAACAGCAAGCCAAAGAATACAAGCCCCATCCCGAGCAATGTCATTTTATACCTGCCAGTAGTCAATGCGATAACCATCTCAACATCCAGCACTGCTTTTCCGGTAACCGTTGTATCAACTCCTTTTGATTCTTCCGCCTTAAAATAATCGTTTAAGTCATCAATGAACCCCTTAAGCTCCTCTGCCTCTAGGTGCTCTATACTCAGGGTGATGACACCTTTTGTTCTCTCTTCATTAATTAACAGCTTTTTCTGGGCTTCTGGCATCTCAGCCAAATATTTCTCTATCTCTTGATTCCCAGGAAATTTCCCTTCATTCATCTGTCGAAGTGCAGTTGTGACTGAACGTGTATCAATAACGGTTTCTGGAAATTCACTTTTAACTGTTCCGGTGATCCCATCTACCCACTCCAATATCTCAGCGGATGACACATCGTCAGCTTCATAAACAACCGAAATTTGATCGGTACTGCCGAGAATCTCTCTTAACTTATGAATATCCTTTAACTCCTGTGTATCCTGCGGCATGAACTTTTCAACATCCGTTTCGACCCCAGCTTGCAAATCAGCCCAAATACCAAAACCAGCTGTTATGAAGGCAATTAAAACAATGAACCACTTCAGTGAAATCAGTTTATTTGTAAACCCATTAAAGAGCCTGTCTCCCTTCGTATTTTTTAATTTTACTTGTTTCTTTTTATTCCTTTCTTTTTTGAAGGAATGATCTCTGGAGAATAAAATCGGAATCAATATAAAAACTCCTGCTATAAAACTGATGATCATTCCTACTGTCAGCATCTTGCCAAAGTCCTGGATCATTGGTACAGGAGATGTGTATAAAGCAATAAAGCCTAGCCCTGTAGCAATTAAGGCTGTCAAAACTGCAGGCACCATTTTCATTAATGTTTGATGTAGGGCCTTCTTTGGTTGGTTATTCATGGTCATTCTCCCCTTCTGCCATTTCCTCTGAATACCTGTTTTGGAACTGAATCGCATAATCAATGCCAAGACCTATGAGAATCGGGAACACAGCCATAGAGACCATTGTAATTGGAATCTGAATCCACCCCATCAAGCCTACCGTACCAATGACTGCTATTAAAATGATGCCTAAGGGAAGTAAGCGCCAACTTACATTAAAGGTGAAAAATAAGATGATGACCATGAACAAAATAGATAGCATCATCATTTTCTGCATACTTTCCTTCATCGATGAGCGGATTGCATCATCCAAAACTGGTTTGCCCGAAACCATAGTGGCTGTTGATTCTATTTTATTTTCATTTAGATATGATTTTACCGTTTTTGAGACTTCACTTTTTGCATCGTCGGAAACATGTCCATTAAATTTCACGATCATGATCATAGTATGGTCATCTATGACGACTTCATTAAAAATATCTCGCCTTTTGCCTTGATCATCATAAATCATGTATTCAAGTGTTTCCTGCTTACCTGGCAATCCAGGATGCAATGTATCAGAGTAATCATTCATACTGGTTAAATTCCCGCTGATTTCAACCAGGTTTGTGCCTATTTCAATCAGACCTTTGCTGAGCTCCCCCAATTCCTCAGATTGCTCTGTCTTTTCTTTTTGCAAGCTTTCTAACTGTCCTTGCTTTTTTAATAATCCACTTTCCATCCCTTTTAGCCCCTTGATTGCCTGATCTGAAACATTCGGCAAAACTGCTGATTTCTCGGCTCCCTGCAGCATTTTTTCAGAAAGCTGGATCAGCTGGGTGCTCATTTCATTTATCTGTTCTGCCTGCTGTTTCTCATGGGGATCGTTTGTATCGTATTTTGAGGCTAATGCTCCTAGTTTCAATCCAGCTTCCTTTGTATAAGTTCCAAACTGGGAATAACCATCAACGAGGTTGGTTGTTCCTTCCTTTAGCTTCTTCTGGCCATCAATCATTTTGCTTACTCCCTGACTAAGTTCCGCCATTTGCCCTTCAATATTTGGCAGCTGACTATCTCCGGAAGTATTGGCTTGCATCTGTTCCCCAACCTCTACTAATTTCCCTCCCATTTCATTCAGTCCATCTGATATTCCCGCTATACCCTCTTTATATTTAATAGCTTGCTTGGACGACATTTCTTCCACCAATACAACAGGACTCATGACACTATAAACTTCTTCATGTGTATTAAGGAGCGTCTCAAGCCTTTTCAAATGCTCCAGCCTTTCGACAGTAAGCACGTTATGATCATCTGTTGCTTCATATACGATGATGATGGATTCTCCTCCGAACTCTTCCTCAAGCTGTTGGTTACTTTTATAAACCACTGATTCAGTGCTTACCAGTGTCTCATTCCCAGTAGCCATTTGAACGTTACTTGCCCCTGCAGCTAAAAGCACAGCAGACATTATCGTTAATAACATTATTTTAACTGGGTGTTTTGACATCAATGAACCAAGTATATTCAGCATAGTCCTTCCTCCCTGAAATAATGATTGTAAGTAATTACTAACATAAAGTATAATCTGCCTCCCCCATTATGTAAAGAATAAATTTAAAAAGGAGCCATCCCATATTGGAATGACCCCCCACATAATTATTAAAGCTTGCGTTTAGGAATTTTTCCAATTCCCAGTTCTTTCGCTTCTTGATTCAAGGCTTTAATTAGACTTAATCCCATTAATGCCATAATGATGGAGAATGGCAATGCGGCTACGATCATTGTATTTTGCAATGCCTGCAGCCCGCCAGAGTACAGCAATACTAAAGAAATTGCCGCCAACATGATTCCCCATGTGAATTTAATCCTGTTTCCTGGTGTCAGCGATCCATTGGTGGTCATCATCCCTAAAACAAATGTGCCAGAGTCTGCTGAAGTGATAAAGAATGTACCGATAAGAATCATTGCCAGGATGGACAATAATGAACTTAATGGATAATTGGCAAACACGCCAAAGAGCGCTTCTTCGGTCGCGAGTTCAGAAATATTCGCAACCCCTTCGTGCTCAAGCATGATTGCTGAACCTCCAAAAGCAGAAAACCATAGGAAGCCAATTAAAGAAGGTACTAGCAGTACACCAAATACAAACTCTCTGATCGTACGGCCTTTAGAAACTCGAGCTATAAAAATCCCTACAAATGGTGCCCAGGCAATCCACCATGCCCAATAGAAAATGGTCCAGCCGTTGATCCACGAACGGACTTCTTCATTTAAAGGAGCAATCCTGAAACTCATTGCCGGCAAACTTTGAAGGTATGTACCAATTGTGTTGGTAAAAAGGTTCAGGATAAATTGGGTAGGTCCCAAAAACAGCATAGCCGCGAGCAATACCGCAGCAAGTATCATGTTTACATTACTTAAAATCTTGATACCTTTTCCAAGTCCTGTCCAGGCAGAGATCATGAACAATACTGTTACGATCAGAACAATAAACAATTGAGTTACGAAACCAGTAGGGATTCCAAATAGGTAAGAAAGCCCACCGTTAATTTGTACAGCTCCAAATCCCAAAGTTGTTGCCACACCGACTACAGTCGCGACAACCGAAATCACGTCAATTACTTTTCCTGCTGCTCCATTCGTCTTGTCGCCTAAAATCGGGCTGAGAGTAGCACTAATCAACCCTGGCTTTCCATGCCGGAAATTGAAATAAGCAAGAACTAATGCAACAATTCCATAAATGGCCCAGGCATGGATACCCCAGTGGAAAAACGTGAACCTCATTGAATCACGGATAGCCTGGTCAGATCCAGCCTCCACTCCGGTTGGTGTTGAGACCATATAATGGCTTATTGGTTCAGCAGTGCCCCAGAATACCAGCCCAATCCCCATACCGGCGCTAAAAAGCATCGCATACCAAGTCAGGGTAGTAAACTCTGGACGGTCATCCTGCCGGCCAAGCCTGATCTTTCCCAGAGGACTGATCAAGAAATACAGACAAACAATTACAATTGCAGATACAAGAATTAAATAATACCAGCCAAAAGAATCAGTAATGAATCCCTGGATATTGGCTGTAACTGATTCAAGTTTATCTGGAACAAACACACCGAAAAGAACCATTAGTAACAAAATTCCTGTCGATATGAAAAAAACAGATGAATCCTTTTTCATCAAAAAACTCCCTTCGTTAAACTTTGCACCTTAATACCCTAACACAAATTAGTGTTTTTTTAAAAGATTGTACTCATAACAGAGATAGTATTACCGAATTTGTCAAAAAAAATGAATGTCTAAAATCCTTTTTTTACTGGAACTCACTTTCATGTTCAACTACTAAATTCCTCAATATTCTTCCCAAAGACTCAAGTTTTTCGACTGTAATATCAACACTGCATAATCGTTACCTTATTACCAGTCGATTTCCAATATTATTCTATTAGTCTATTGAATCATTGTCGAACTTTGGTTAAAATTGTAAGAGATGCCCAGCCTGAAGGAGAAATGTTAGGAGACGATATTTTGAATAAAAAGTTGCTTATTAGAACACTATCCATTGGAGGCATTTTCCTGGCGACCTACCTGGGAGCGGAAAATTTACGATCGATTAAAAATCCAACGGCAGAAACACAAGCTGCAGTTGCACCAAAAATCACCCGAACTGAAGCTCATTCCATAACAAAGACCATTGAAGATAAAAAAATTTTTGGGGATTTCTTCAGTACAGAGGAGAAAGAAATGATTGAAGGGGTTCCGCACATCAGTCAGCTCCCCGAATTACAACGAGGCTGTGAAGTAACCAGCTTAACGATGCTTTTGCAGTATGAAGGAATCGCAGCCGATAAAATGAACCTGGCTGAACAGATACATAAAATACCTTTCCGCGACACAAGTTATGTTCGCAGCAATCCTTATGATGGCTTCGTAGGCGATATCTATACCTTCAGCAAGTCGGGATATGGCGTTTACCACCGTCCTGTAGCAAAACTTGCAGAGAATTACCTGCCTGGAAAAGTCAAGGACATTACTGGCCAATCCGTAAATTCAGTTTATGAACTGATTGACACTGGATCGCCAGTGTGGGTCATTACGAATTCAAGCTTTGCGCCGCTTCCCGAATCGGAATTTACTGTTTGGGAGACAAATACCGGAAATGTGAAGATTACTTACAAAGAACACAGTGTTTTGATTGTCGGCTATGACGAGGAGTACATTTACATAAACGACCCCCTTGCCAGCGAGGGTTATAAGGCCGTCCCACGGACACCATTCGAGAATGCCTGGGTCCAGATGGGCAGCCAGGCGATCGGAATTGAAAAATAATAGATTGTTAATATAGGAGTTTCTATCCAGCGTGAGACGATGAAAAAATAGAAAAATCGGCAGGAGCTCTATCCTGCCGACTTTTTATTAAGCATACATCTTGTTTTCTTCCTGTTTGAAAAAACTTTTCATCGCGTGGAATACATCAGCTTTCTGCTTGAGGATATAGTAACGGAAGTTATCGTCTTTAATGTTTTTATACGCGGACATTAGGGTCGAGTGGCGATTATACTGATTGACTTCTCCATAACCAAACATATTGGAGACCTTCATCAGCTCTTCTACTAATTTTACACAGCGGGCATTGTCGGAGGTCAGGTTATCACCATCTGAAAAATGGAATGGGTAGATGTTAAACTTGCTTGGATTGTATTTCAGATCAATAAGTTCCAGTGCTTTCCGGTAAGCGGATGAACAAATGGTACCTCCGCTTTCTCCTTTTGAGAAAAAATCTTCCTCGGAGACTACCTTTGCTTCTGTATGATGAGCAATAAATTCGATTTCGACTGTTTCATACTTGGAGCGAAGGAAGCGCGTCATCCAGAAGAAGAAGCTCCTCGCCATATATTTTTCCCACAGTCCCATACTGCCGCTCGTATCCATCATGGCAAGAACAACAGCCTTTGAATCGGGCTTCATGACCTCATTCCACGTCTTGAATTTAAGATCTTCCTTGTAGATTGGGTGGAAGGATGGTTTGCCTGTCATGGCATTCCGTTTGTAAGCTGACATCATGGTCCGCTTTTTGTCAATGTTACCCATCAATCCAGTCTTCCTGATATCGTTGAATTCAATATTTTCAACAAGATGCTCCTGTTCTTCCTTCTTTTTGAGGTTCGGAAGCTCCAGCTCTTTAAATAACGCTTCTTCTATTTCCATCATTGATACTTCTGCTTCGTAATAGTCTTCACCGGCCTGGTCTCCTGCGCCTTGCCCTTTCCCCGGACCTTGCTGCTGCCCGGAGCCATCACGCGCGACGACATCACCTACTTTACTGTCTCCATCCCCCTGGCCGACATGCTTATTTTTATCATAGTTATAACGGATTTTGTACTCATCCAGTGACCTTATAGGAATCTTTACGACATCCCTGCCGTTGGACATGATAATATTCTCTTCAGTAATCAAATCAGGCAAATTGCTCTTAATTGCTTCCTGCACCTTTTCCTGATGGCGCTGTTGGTCATCATGTCCTTTGCGGTGGAGGGACCAATCTTCCTGGGAAATCACAAACTGGTGACTGCTTTCATCGGTCATTTTCAACCCCTCCTTTGAAATTTTCATTTTGACAGTAACACAATTCAGCATACCTTCATACAATATCCCGATGGACTTTTCCCTTATGAGAATTGTAATTACTCTATCTTATGCAAGAAGACAAAATAATTTACAAATAATTTTGACAATTAACCTTTTCTCCTACGGGTGGACAAGCCCATTTTAAAGAAGCAACGGCTTAACTTCAGGATTTAAGATGCCGAATCACGCATTGCCATAAGGGATATAACCCTTAAAAGAAGTGCACAAAAAAATAACCTCTGCATGGTCAGCAAAGGTTATTCCTTTTCATTCTCTTTATCAAATTGGATTGGATCCGGTACTTTATCATACTCTTCTTTCAATACTTCGCCTGTACGGCGGTGTTCCATTTGCTTTCCAAGATTTTCGATTTCTTCCTCATTTCGAGCCATGGAACTATTTTTAGGGACATAGTCTTTTGGCAATTCTTTTTTACTCATGTTGATCACCTCTTGCCTGTACTATTCCCGCTATCAGGATTTTATAAACTAAAAGGACCCGCAATCTGCAGGCCCTCACAATCTATCTATTCAACAGGCTTCCGACATACCGCAGCAATTCATTCGCTGAGGTAGAGTTGTATCCATGCTCATCGATCAATCTTGCGACGACATTATTGATTTTCTTCAGCTGCGTCTCATCAGGAGTCTTTGTTGAAGTCGTAATCTTGACGACATCCTTCAAATCAGCAAACAGCTTTTTCTGGATTGCTTCACGCAAGCGGTCATGCGAATTGTAATCAAACCTCTTGCCTTTTCTCGCGTAGGCAGAAATCCTGATTAAAATCTCTTCGCGGAAGGCTTTCTTGGCGTTTTCGGAAATGCCGATCTGTTCTTCGATAGAGCGCATCAGCTTCTCATCAGGATTGATTTCCTCACCAGTCAGCTGATCACGCATCTTCGCCTTATTACAATAAGCTTCAACATTATCAAGGTAATTATCCATAAGGGTTTTAGCTGACTCTTCATAAGAGTAAACGAATGCCTTTTGTACTTCTTTCTTGGCGATATCGTCATACTCCTTCCGGGCAAGAGATATATAGTTCAGGTAGCGCTCCCTTGTTTCAGCCGTAATCGATGGATGCTGGTCAAGACCTTCCTTAAGTGATCTCAGGACGTCTAAAGCATTAATTGTTTTGACTTCTTTCCTGATGATTGTAGAAGAAATACGGTTGATGACATAACGAGGGTCAATTCCGCTCATTCCCTCATCCTGATGCTCTTTTTTCAATTCCTCAACATCAGCTCTGTTGTACCCTTCGACACTTTCTCCATCATAAAGCCTCATCTTCTTGATCAGGTCGATGTCGCCCTTTTTTGGATCCTTAAGGCGCGTAAGAATCGTGAACATCGCAGCCACCCTCAGAGTATGTGGCGCGATATGGACATCATTTACATCACTTTCTCTGATCATCTTGTCATAGATCTTCTCTTCTTCGGTCACTTTTAAGTTATATGGAATCGGCATCACAATGATACGTGAATGCAAGGCTTCATTCTTCTTGTTGGAAATGAAAGAACGGTATTCCGTTTCATTCGTATGCGCGACAATCAATTCATCCGCGCTAATCAATGCGAATCTTCCCGCTTTAAAATTGCCTTCCTGCGTCAGGCTCAGCAAGTGCCAGAGGAATTTCTCATCACACTTAAGCATTTCCTGGAACTCCATCATCCCGCGGTTCGCCTTATTTAATTCCCCATCAAAACGGTAGGCTCGCGGATCGGACTCAGATCCATATTCCGCGATGGTCGAGAAGTCAATGCTACCGGTCAAATCCGCAATATCCTGGGATTTGGGATCAGATGGACTGAATGTGCCGATTCCCGTCCGCTTATCCTCGGAGAAGAAGATTCGCTCTACGATGACATCTTCAATCCTGCCGCCATACTCTTGTTCAAGCCTCATCATATTAAGCGGTGAGAGATTGCCTTCAATTCTGATGCCATACTCATCATAAAAATCCTTGCGCAAATGATGCGGAATCATATGCAGCGGGTCTTCATGCATAGGGCAGCCTTTGATTGCATATATTGCTCCCCTGTCTGTATGCGAATACGCCTCAAGCCCCCTTTTCAGCATGGTGACGAGTGTTGATTTACCTCCACTTACAGGTCCCATCAACAGTAAAATCCTCTTTCTGACATCAAGCCTTTTCGCAGCCGGATGAAAATACTCCTCGACAAGCCTTTCCAGCGCCTCTTCAAGGCCGAATAACTGTGAATTGAAGAAGGAATAGCGCTTCTTGCCTTTCTCTTTTTCAATTCCTGCATCCTTGATCATATTATATACACGCGAATGTGCCGATTGAGCTACCCACGGCTGTTCCTTAACAATTTCAAGATACTCCCTGAACGTCCCTTCCCATTTAAGCTTCTCTTCACCCTGGCGATACATCTCAATCTTTTTTAAAATATCCATATGGACCTCCCCATCTAGCGTTATCAAGAGACGATTAATAAATTCTATGCAGCAAACAATTTGAACATGCGTAAACGTTCTGCAAGGAGGATTGTCCTTTTTTACCTCCTAAAGGAAAAAATAAGCCCATCCTTCACAGTTGCAGCATAATAGGATATAATGATTTCTATATGAACAAAACGATAAAAAGGGAGGCTTACATACATGAAACTAATCCTAATTATAGGCGTAAGTATTGCATTTCTAGCTGCTATTTTCACAGGCGGTTACGATGATAAGCCGGGAGTCAACAAAAAATAAAAAGCTGCCGATTGGCAGCTTTTTTACTTTTCTATGATTATTTTTTATTCAAATTCTGTTTTTCCACAAACTCCTTCATGTACATCCTTGATTTTCGCCCAAGCATTTTTGCCATCTGTTCCGTCCAGGTGTCCTCACGTTTTCCTGCGGTTCTTTCCCGGTAGTATTCTGAAGTAGTGGTATTATAGTCGCGGAGCTGCTTTTCAAACACACCCCTGTCCTGTTGGTACTCATTTTCCATATACACATGCTCGAGAGGCAGACGCGGCTTTACGTCCGTGTCCTGGTCAGGATATCCTACTGCCATGCCAAACAGCGGGATAACATGTTCTGGTGTCTTCAGAACCTCCTTTACTGCCTCGAGATCGTTCCGTATTCCTCCTATATAGCAAATCCCCAGTCCCATGGATTCGGCCGCAATGGCGGCATTCTGGGCTGCCAGAGCCGCATCGATCAAGGCAACCATGAATTTCTCTGTACTCTCAATCGAATCATCAAGATCTGACTCTTCCATCTCTGATATGACCTTATGTCGATGAAGATCTGCACAAAATACAAAAAAATGGCCACTATTCGCCACATAAGCCTGATTACCAGCCAACTCTGCAAGCTTGGTCTTTTTATCCTGATCTGTTATACCGATTATTGAATACGCCTGTATAAAGCTCGAAGTTGATGCTGCCTGAGCACTTTTCACGATTGCTTCAATTTGTTCTCGATCCAGCGGTGTATCCGTAAAACGCCTGATCGAACGATGCTGTAAGAGAGTCTCGATTACCTGGTTCATTTAAATAACAACTCCTTCTGGAATATATATAGCCTGGATAAGTAACATTTTAATTCACTGCAAAGTACCAGTCGTCTTCAAAATCCCAGCTGGCACTTAGGCATGCCAAAAAGGAGACCTGGTCAGGCCTCCTAGTATTTACGCAAGTCTCGATAATCCTGCTGCCTAAGCGCTTCATAAATCAAAATAGCGGCTGTGTTAGACAGATTTAATGAACGGATATTTTCATTCATAGGCAGCCTCAGGCATGTCTCCATATTGTTTTCGATCACATCTTTAGGAAGTCCTGTCGTCTCTCTGCCAAAAATAAAAAAGAAATCCTTTTCGGCTGCACTATAATCAAAATCGGAATGCGCCTTTTTGCCAAATTTGGTCACATAAAAGAATTCTCCGCCCTCGTTCTGTTGATAAAAATCCTCAAGCGAATCATAATAGTGAATCTTCACATGCTCCCAGTAATCCAAACCCGCCCTCTTCAACATCTTGTCATCCGTTGAAAATCCCAACGGCCTGATTAAGTGAAGCTCGGTATCGGTACCAGCACATGTGCGAGCAATATTGCCAGTGTTTGCTGGTATGAGCGGCTGGTATAATACTACATGCAATGCCATGACTTTCACCTCTGTTAAAAACTAAAGCTATTATACCACTTCACTCCTTCTCAGCAAAAGAAATGGCGCCGTACTATTGTCATTAAGCCATCAAATATCGTCGTAATCATCCGTAATCGTAAAAAACTTGTATTTAATATTCGGGGTATAAGCGGTCGAATCCTCATAAGCCCAATATCGCATCCTGCTGTTATACGTATGAGCATTGACTAGCGGCATGCCATCCGCATCGTGTCCCGTAACAATTGTAGTATGGTCGAAACGTCCATCTCCCTCAAAATCATAGCAGATGACATCACCAAGCTTTAGTTTTTCAGCACTGTTTACTTCTCTCCCCCTTAAGCCCAGCTTGGACCCTGGGATGTACCAGCGCATCGCATTGGCTACCGACCAGCTGAAGCTCCAATTATCATTCTGCATCCACCAGCCATTGCTGCGGTTTGGATACCCGCGCATCGGTCCTCCGCCCTGATGCAGGCATTGTGAGATATAGTTGGTACAATCAACCTCGAACTTCTTATATGCAGGGTTGTAGTCATTCCACCATCTTTCTGCATACTGGACGGCCTTCAGCCTGTCGTATCTGAAGCCCTTCCTCTCCTGGTCTCCCTCCTGCTGCGCAAAAGCAGGCAACGCTTCATCGCTGCCGTTAGACTCCCTGATCTCATTCAGCTTTTCATCCTTTACCAGAACACCCTTGTAAAATTCCGCCTGCCTCTTCTCCACTTCCTCCTCCATGTAAAATAGACCCCGCTGCTTAATCAAATACTGAAAATGAACCTCATATAAAATCGAGGCATTCTCCTTATTTTCAAATTTCTCTTCAACCCTGCCATTTGCCTTTGCTTTTACAATTTCAGCAGATCTGCTGGCAAAACTCTGCTTTTTCTGCTCTATACTGGGGCACTCGTGCAATTGATTTCTCGGCATGGAAACACATTGAAGGACACGCTGTTCCAACAGTTCCTGCAGTTGCTCACGCATGTTCATCTCTCCCTTCACCATTCATATTTATGAAGTGTTCCAGGATTTCACGCATAAAAAAAGATGGATTTTCTAAAAATCCATCCTTCTCACAAAGTTATATTCGACTCTGAGTTGCCCTTGAAAAATTCCATTCCCTTGCTGATCTCATTTAATACTTCCTCATCCTTCTCTACAACAGAAGCATGTTTCAATGCGTCCAAAGCGTCACGGCCGCCGATTTTGCCAAGGGCCCATGCTGCTGTTCCCCTGAGCACAGGCCTAGGGTCATCCTTCAACACCATAATCAGCTCTGGTATTGCAGTATCATCCTTATAATGCGCAAGAGCAATGATCGCATTGCGCTGAATAGGCTTCTTGCCCCTCCACGAACCGGATACATGCCCGAACTTTTCTTTAAAATCACGGTTGCTCATGGTCAGTAGAGGTTTCAGGAGCGGCTTCGCAATCTCAGGATCAGGTTCCATTTCTTGATGAAAGTGAAAATCCTTCCCTTTATTCTCGGGACAAACTGTCTGGCAAGTATCACAGCCATATAAGCGGTTACCAAGCTTTTCACGGAACTCGTCTGCCAAAAAGCCCTTAGTCTGAGTCACGAAGGCAATGCATTTTTGCGCATCTAACTGGCCGCCCTGCACGAGAGCTCCTGTCGGACAGATTTCCACACATTTATTGCAGCTGCCACAACGATCCTCCATCGGCGTATCGGGTTCAAATGGAAGATTTGTGATCATCTCACCCAAATAAACATATGATCCAAACTCTGGTGTGATGATGGAACAGTTCTTTCCACTCCAGCCTATCCCCGCCCGTTCGGCAACAGCCCTGTCCACAAGTTCGCCCGTATCGACCATCGACTTAAACCTCGCATCAGGTACCCTCGATACAATGTATTCCTCCAGTTTTTTCAGCCTGTCCCTTAGGACCACGTGGTAATCCGTCCCCCAGGATGCACGGCAGAAGACTCCACGCCGCTCTCCCTTCTTGCTGACAACTTTCGTCTTCATCTTTGAAGGATAAGCTAGTGCAATCGAGATGATTGTCTTAGGACGGTCAAAAATCAGGGAAGGCTCAGTTCTCTTCTCAATATCCTTTTCCTCGAACCCGGATTGATATTGTAATTCCTGCTGCCTGTATAACCTGACCTTCATCTCTTCAAAAGCTGAAGGAGCTGCAAAACCAATTTTATCGATGCCAATCGTTTTGCTGTATTCAATAATATCTTTTTTCAGGCTAGCTGTATCCATTGATGTTTCCTCCTTTCAATTTTGTTATCTATATTGAATTCCTAAATTTAAAAGCAAATTACTTTTATGATAAACTATTTTAAAGCCAATTTGGAGGTGGAATCAATGGAAATTCAAGTTTCCAGTGCATTATGTGATCTTATTCCCGGATTCTCAGTCGGGATTATCGAGTATAAAGAAATACAGGTAGGCGAGTCTCCGCAAATGTTAAAAGGCAGATTGCAGCTTTTCCAGGAGTCAATTTACTTCGACCTTCTGGAAAAAAACGTAACGGATCTTGAAGGCATAAAAGAGTGGCGGTCAATATTCAAAACTACAGGGAAGGACCCAAACCGGTACAGACACTCAGCAGAAGCTCTCTACCGCCGGATCGCAAAGCAGAATTACCTTCAACCCATACATAGTGCGATAGATTTAAATAATTTCTTCTCGCTTGAATATCAAATCCCAATTGGCGTTTATGACAGTGATAAGCTAGTGGGGGATGTAACCATTAAAATTGGAGAAGAAAACGAAGAGTACACTGGTTTAAATGGCAGAGCCAATAACCTGGCAAACCTAATTATCTCTGCTGATGAACAAGGACCATTCGGCAGCCCATTTGTCGATTCAGAAAGGACTGCCGTAACAGAAAAAACTACTAATGCACTGCAGATTGTTTATCTAAGGCCATCATCTTCACCTGAAGGGAAGCAAAAAATGACCGAGTCACTTATGAACATGTTTACCCAAATCCATGGCGGAGCTGGCACATATAAAATTTCGGGATGCTAAGGCATCCTTTTTCTTCTCGCGGAAGATTTAAAGAAATGAAAAGAAAAGGCTTTGCTATCATTCCTTGTAATTTTCAAGTAGGTATGAGCATTCTTAAGCGGAGAAATTCCGGCTATTGTATATGGCGAAAGCTTATGAAGCGGAATAAGCGGAGGTATTCCGGTTAACTGCTATAAATAAGACAAAATACAACGATTTGGATGAAATAAACGGAAAAGTTCCTCTTATTTTTAAGAAAATAAGGGTCATTTCCAATTTAAGCGGATATTTTCCGTTTATTTTTCAAACACTGTGAAACCAACTTTCAGTTTTTAACAAAGACAAAGAAAAGAAAAAACGCAGTATATCGTTTTCTGGAAACGACATACTGCGTTAGTCACGTATGTATGGAGCGGGTGAAGGGAATCGAACCCTCATCATCAGCTTGGAAGGCTGAGGTTTTACCACTAAACTACACCCGCATACATATCTTTATGAAATAAAGAAAACAGGAAATCCTGTTTATAATAAAAGTGGTACCGGTGGTCGGGGTCGAACCGACACTCCAGAAGGAACACGATTTTGAGTCGTGCGCGTCTGCCAATTCCGCCACACCGGCATATTAAAATGTCTTGCTTTCTTGCTGCCACTAATGAGTTAGTGGAGGCGGCAACCGGATTTGAACCGGTGAATAAAGGTTTTGCAGACCTTTGCCTTACCACTTGGCTATGCCGCCATATATTTTTGGAGCGGAAGACGGGATTCGAACCCGCGACCCCAACCTTGGCAAGGTTGTATTCTACCACTGAACTACTTCCGCAAAAAATGGCTGGGCTAGCTGGATTCGAACCAACGCATGTCGCAGTCAAAGTGCGATGCCTTACCGCTTGGCTATAGCCCAATATATTGTATGCTCTTATTATTACATTTGTGAATTATAATGGGGCGACTGATGGGAATCGAACCCACGAATGCCTGAACCACAATCAGGTGCGTTAACCACTTCGCCACAATCGCCATTATAAAATTGGCAGGGGTAGTAGGAATCGAACCCACACCAAAGGTTTTGGAGACCTTCGTTCTACCTTTAAACTATACCCCTATATTAAGTGGTGGAGGGGGACGGATTCGAACCGCCGAACCCTGAGGGAGCGGATTTACAGTCCGCCGCGTTTAGCCACTTCGCTACCCCTCCACTATAACATCTTTTTTGATGTTAAAAAACCCATTTTATCAATTCCCTGAATAGCCAGGTATTGTATATATGGTGGCTCAGGACGGAATCGAACCGCCGACACAAGGATTTTCAGTCCTTTGCTCTACCGACTGAGCTACTGAGCCACTATAACTTTGCCACTTTTAATAAAAATGGCGGTCCCGACCGGGATCGAACCGGCGATCTCCTGCGTGACAGGCAGGCATGTTAACCGCTACACCACGGGACCAGATTGCGGGGGCAGGATTTGAACCTGCGACCTTCGGGTTATGAGCCCGACGAGCTACCGGACTGCTCCACCCCGCGACGGTAATAATTGAAGATTATTTTTACTTCGTAAAAAATCATGGTGGAGGATGACGGGATCGAACCGCCGACCCTCTGCTTGTAAGGCAGATGCTCTCCCAGCTGAGCTAATCCTCCGTAATATGTTCGCTGATACTTTTCAAAGGATAATTTTTTCGCTTAGGCGAAAAAATTCTGGTGACCCCTACGGGATTCGAACCCGTGTTACCGCCGTGAAAGGGCGGTGTCTTAACCGCTTGACCAAGGGGCCAGATATAAAGTTTCTATGGCGGAGAGCAAGGGATTCGAACCCTTGAGACAGCGTTGACCGTCTACACGATTTCCAATCGTGCTCCTTCGACCTCTCGGACAGCTCTCCAAATTGGCTCCGCAGGTAGGATTCGAACCTACGACCGCTCGGTTAACAGCCGAGTGCTCTACCACTGAGCTACTGCGGAATAATGATTATTTCTCCGACTTGGATACGCGATCCACATCTTTGAAGATTGGATGAAAATGCATCCTGCCTGGCGGCGTCCTACTCTCACAGGGGGAAACCCCCAACTACCATCGGCGCTGAGAAGCTTAACTTCCGTGTTCGGTATGGGAACGGGTGTGACCTTCTCGCCATCGCCACCAGACATTTTTTTAAAGACAATATCTATTATACTGTCTTTTATGCATTTTGCAAGAGAAAATTTAAGAAAGTTTTTCACTTAATGAAAAGCTTTTATTCCCTCAAAACTAGATAATGTGTAAGAAGAATTCAAGAGAAACGAGTAATCTAT
>NZ_JAGGQM010000030.1:0-31668 GCF_018613295.1 Bacillus sp. ISL-39 | reverse complement strand
TGGATTCTGGCTTTTTTTATTCAAAAGGCTCTGTTAAACTTGACTGTTGATTTTCGTTCCAGGCGCTTCGCTTTCCGCGTGGAAGAATTAAGAAAAAGCCCTACTGCCGGCTTTTTCAAGATCAAATTCTTCCTTGCAGTCGGGGAGCCTCCTCGGCGCTTTAAGCGCCTGCGGGGTCTCCCCATGACTTGCTCATCCCGCAGGAGTCTTCGCGCCTTCCACTACAATCAACAGGAGTTATGAAAAATATTTTGCCATAACAGAGCCTAACCATAAAAAAAGAACCCCGGCAAAACCGGAGTTCTTAAAAACTTATACTTCTTCGCAATATTCTTCGAATGCATTTTGCAGTTTGTTCACTACTTGCATTGGGTCATGACCTTCGATTTCGTGGCGTTCGACCATTGTGCAAAGCTTGCCATCCTTCAACAATGCGAAAGATGGAGATGATGGCGGGTAGCCCGTAAAATAGCTTCGTGCTTTTTCTGTTGCCTCTTTATCCTGGCCGGCGAAAACAGTCACAAGATTGTCTGGGCGCTTATCATAATGAACAGCATGTGCTGCTGCAGGACGGGCAATGCCTCCGGCGCAACCGCAAACTGAGTTTACCATGACAAGTGTTGTTCCTTCTTTAGCAAATGCTTGTTCTACTTCCTCACTAGAGGTTAATTCTGTATATCCAGCTGCCACGATTTCCTGGCGCGCCTGGCGGACTACATCATTCATGAAAAAATTGAAATCCATGCTCATCGATTCGATCTCTCCTCTGCTGAAAAATAACTGGTACATAAATACATGATACCAATTAAAATTAATTTTTCAAAGTATGTTTAACTTTCAGGAATTCCGGGAAAGGTAACAATACAGCTAGATCCATACCCCTAAACTCCCTAGATGAAGGACAACGGAACATTCCGTTGTCCGCTTTTTTTTGCTTGATTACGTAATGCTTTTCGAATTATGGAACATAACGAGTAATACCGAAAATGGCCTTGGAATACGAATGTGGAAAAAGAGAGTTTCCCAAAATCTTTAAACATATGGGCACCCTCTCTCTTTTTGTAGCTTGTTATAATTGTCCGTTGATTTCCGTTCCAGGCGCTTCGCTTTCCGCGGGGCTGGCGATGAGCCCCTCGCCGCCGTTGGCGCCTGTGGGGTCTCATCTGTCCAGCTGAGCCCGCAGGAGTCTTCGCGCCTTCCACTCCAATCAACTAAGCTGTATACATTCATTTTTAAATTCAAAATAAACAAACCAGTTTGTCCTTCTAGAGGGATTCAAGTATTGATACCTCAACAGCTAATTTTCATCTCCAAAAAAAGCTCTAAATAACTCCTCGACACCTGAAGCTACTGGCCTGTTTCCCGAAATAACTTCGTTTTCTACTTTTGGAAGCAAACTCTTAATGGAGGGATGTTGAAAAAAATTCATCTGAAGCTGATCAATGATCATATCATTCAGCCACTCTTTTGTCTGGAGTCTCCTTCTTTCATCAAAGATCCCGCTTTTTTTTGTAAACCGTTCAAAGGCAGTGATTGTTTCCCAGATTTCACCAATACCTTTGTTATGAATTGCTGAACTGGTCATGGCAGCGGTCTGCCACCCTTTTGTCGCAGGCTGCAGGAAATGCAGGATCCGGTTATACTCTTCTTTCGTTTTTTTCGCTGATTGTTCATTTGGGCCATCTGCCTTATTCACAATCACCGCATCCGCAAGCTCCATGATCCCTTTTTTCATTCCCTGAAGTTCATCTCCGGCACCAGTCAGGACGAGGAGCATGAAGAAATCGACCATATCCCTGACAATAACCTCACTTTGGCCTACCCCAACCGTTTCAACAAGGATGACATCGAACCCAGCTGCTTCACATAACAGCATCGTTTCCCGCGTTTTCCGATGGACACCGCCTAGCTTCCCTCCTGAAGGAGATGGCCGGATGAATGCCCGCGGATTCCGCGCCAGCTTTTCCATCCTCGTCTTATCGCCAAGAATGCTCCCTCCAGTCAGGCTGGAGGTTGGATCCACCGCAAGAACAGCGACCTTTTTCCCTTGGTCGCATAGGTAGCTGCCAAAGCTTTCTATAAACGTACTTTTGCCTGCTCCAGGAACACCTGTGATTCCAATCCTGATGGAGCTTCCGGACTCAGGCAATAGCTTATGCAGGAGGGTTTGGGCCGTTTGAAAGTCATGCTCAGCATTGCTTTCAATCAATGTAATCCCTTTTGCCAGTGCTGTCCTGCCCCCGGTCTTGATTTCATCCGCTAGTGACATCGGATCTAAACTGGGAGTTTTCTTTTTCTTAACAAAACGGCCGGCTTTCGCTGCCGGTCTATCGGCATTTACACCCGCCACTCCTGGCTTCACTACACTTGAAAACGAATCAGCCTTATTGGGATCGAACCATTCTGGCTTCTTTTCATCTGGCATTAACTCGACACTTCCTCATAGCCCAAACGCTCATAAATGGTCCTTAAAACCTTCTGCGCCGCAACTGGGATGACCGTTCCAGGTCCAAAAATCGCACTTGCTCCGTTATCGTAAAGGAATTGATAATCCTGGGCAGGAATCACGCCGCCGACAATGACGACAATATCCTCGCGGCCTAATTTTTTCAGCTCCTTCACAAGCTGCGGCAGTAATGTTTTATGTCCTGCTGCCAAAGAGCTGATTCCGATCGCATGGACATCATTTTCAACTGCCTGGATCGCTGTTTCTTCAGGCGTTTGGAAGAGCGGGCCAATATCCACGTCGAAACCTAAATCAGCAAAAGCGGTAGAAATGACCTTTGCTCCGCGGTCATGTCCATCCTGTCCCATTTTCGCAATCATGATGCGCGGCCTGCGTCCTTCGTTTTCAAGGAATTCCTCAGTCATTTGCTGCACCTCGGCAATTTCTTCCCCATTTGTAAACGCTGTGCTATACACCCCGCTGACTGATCGGATGATTGCTTTATGCCTTCCAGCTGCCTTTTCAATTGCATCTGAAATTTCTCCAAGTGTCGCCCTTTCGCGAGCAGCTCTTACCGCATATTCCAGCAGGTTGCCTTCGCCTGTTTCTGCTGCTCTTGTTAAATCATTCAGAGCTTCCTGGGCTTTTTCATCATTGCGGTTTTCTTTCAGCTGTTTAAGCCTTTCAAGCTGTTTCGCACGGACGGCTGTATTATCGATATCCAGAATTTCCAGTGGATCCTCTTGGTCCAGCTTAAATTTATTCACGCCGATGATCGTTTCTTTTCCAGAATCAATCTGTGCCTGGCGCCTTGCCGCTGCTTCTTCAATCCTCATTTTAGGAAGTCCGGTCTCAATTGCTTTCGCCATCCCGCCAAGACTTTCGATTTCTTCGATATGCTCCCATGCACGCTCGATCAATGCATTTGTCAGACTCTCAACATAGTAACTGCCTGCCCATGGATCAATGACCTTCGTAATCCCCGTTTCTTCCTGAAGAAATAGTTGTGTATTACGGGCAATGCGTGCGGAAAAATCAGTCGGCAGCGCAATTGCTTCATCCAGTGCATTGGTATGCAATGATTGAGTGTGGCCCATTGCCGCTGCATGTGCCTCTACCAATGTCCGAATAACATTATTATATGGATCCTGCTCAGTCAAACTCCACCCGGATGTTTGAGAATGAGTCCTCAAGGCCATCGACTTTTCATTTTTCGGACTGAATGTCTTGATCATTTTTGCCCAGATAAAGCGTGCAGCCCTCATCTTGGCCACTTCCATAAAATAATTCATGCCGATTGCCCAGAAGAAGCTTAGCCGTGGTGCGAATGAATCAATATCGATTCCAGCCTTAAGGCCAGTTCTGACATATTCAAGACCATCCGCGAGCGTGTACGCCAATTCGATATCCGCTGGAGCACCCGCTTCCTGCATATGATAGCCTGAAATACTGATTGAATTGAATTTCGGCATATATTTTGAAGTGTACTCAAAAATATCAGCAATGATCTTCATCGACATTTCCGGCGGGTAAATGTAAGTGTTCCGGACCATATACTCCTTCAGGATGTCGTTTTGAATTGTCCCGGATAATTGATCCTGTGTTACGCCCTGTTCCTCGGCCGTCACGATGAAGAACGCCATGATGGGCAGCACAGCACCATTCATAGTCATGGATACAGACATTTGGTCGAGCGGGATTCCGTCGAACAGAATTTTCATATCTAAAATGGAGTCAATCGCTACTCCTGCTTTCCCTACGTCACCCTCAACGCGGGGATGGTCAGAATCATATCCCCTGTGCGTTGCCAGGTCAAAGGCAACAGACAATCCCTTTTGGCCCATTGCAAGGTTTCGCCTGTAAAATGCGTTGCTTTCTTCCGCAGTCGAAAACCCAGCATACTGCCTTACCGTCCATGGCCGGTTCACATACATCGCTGGGTACGGTCCCCTCGTAAAAGGAGGAAGGCCAGGCATGCCTTCCATATGTTTGGATGCCTTTACATCTTTTTTTGTATACACTGGTTTCACCTTGATCTGCTCATTCGTTTCGAATAACAGATCATCGATGTTCTGCTGTATGTGCTGATTCACTTGTTCCTTGCTGACTTCCTTTTCCTCAGCAAACAAACGGACTTTTGTAAAATCAGGCTTTTGCATTTGTATCCACCTCCATTTCCTGAAGCATAGATGACAGAGTCTGCAACGCATTGCTTCTCATATGCAGGAACTCCTGTATTCCGGCAGTTTTCCATTCACTTTGTTTTTCATCCGGGATGCCTGCCAGATAAAGCCTGACATCGTGCTCATTTGTAATCTCCTGTGCCAGATTAGGCCCAAAAGAATTGTAAGCAGACTGATCGCCGCAAATCACAAACTGTTTCGCTTCAGACGAGTTAATAAAATCAATGGCTGCTGAAATAGAGTCCACTTCCCCGCTCCTTTCAGCAAGAATCCCTCCGGCTGACAAGAATCCGGAAATAAAATCTGCTCTTGCCTTATGCTTCTTCAGTTCACCCAGGCAAATCAAGCCGACCTTTGTCACTAAACCCTCTTCCTGCAGCTTCCTTGCCCTGAACCTCAATTCTTCATATGGCTCAGCTAATCTTTTTAATTTCAATGGAGCAAAGCTTGGTTCCACTTCTTTAAAACTCTCTAACAGAGAGCTGTCAGACGAAATTTTACTGATGGTAGCATCAAGTGAGTCGCTCATGTAATGGCTTTTGATCTCCTGGACTGCAGGTTTACTGAAATCATCTGAAAGGTTGGCATAAACGTTCGTTCCAACCATGCTCTTTTTACGCGCAGCGATGTCCTGTTCACGGACTACAGCTGTCTGGGCAATCTGTTCCTGGAGCCAGCCTGATTTCAACGTTTCATATATACCGCCCCTACGATCCATATCAAGGAATACTTCCCATGCCTTTTCAGCCAGTTCCTTTGTCAGTGACTCGACATACCAGGAACCGCCTGCTGGATCGGCCACTTTTTCAAGATGAGCTTCAGATTTTAGCACCAGCTGCGTATTTCGGGCAACCCTTTCCGAAAAAGGATTCACAGTTCCTGCTGGTTCATCAAAGCTTCCACTATGCAGGTACTGAATTCCTCCTAAAACTGCAGCAATGGCTTCATTGCCGACCCTCAGCATATTCACGTAGGGATCGAAAATCGTTTTTGTGAACTTCGAGGTTTCAGCTGATATGACCATTTTACAATCTTCAGGTTGTGCTCCGAAAGCTTCTGCTGTTTTGCTCCACAAGAGTCTGGCAGCCCTAAGCTTCGCAGTTTCCATGAAAAAGTTTGATCCAATTGCAAAATGGAATACAATCTTTGATAACGCTTTCTTTAATTCCCATCCATTGTCGAGCAGCTTTTGAAGGAGATAAGCCCCGGTAGATACGGCAATAGCCAGCTCCTGCACGGCATGAGCACCGCTATTATGGTATGGGGCACTATTGACTAGTATCGTCTTAACTTCTGGTAATTGCTGTGCTGCTTCTTCAAGGATCTTTGCCCATTTCATAAAAAATTCATCTTCCCCGACTGGGAGTCCGCCAAGCAAACCTGCTTCGGCAATTGGATCACCTGCGACGAAACCTGAAAGTCCTTCAGCACTGCCAGATTCCTTTCCGGCAACAGCCAATGCGGCAAGCAATGGCGTCTGTAACAAACCAGCGTCCAGAGCCAATGGATACTTATTTTTATAGGAAGAAATAAAGGAAACGAATGCACGGTTATCGGAAAACAACTCCTGTTTTACGTCAAAGGCAATGGCGGTTTGTCCCTTCGATAGCGCATTGTCGAGTTTCTCTTTCAACTCGCCTACATTAGAGTAAAAAAGGCGGTTTGCAATCTGCCAGGGCTCAAACTGATATCCAAGAGAATGGATGCCTCTTCTATAATCAAGCTGACCAGGCAGTTCTCCTGCCAATTCACTTGGAAGATCCTCTTTTGTATAAAGTGGTTTTAGAGTAATATTCTCATATGTATTCGTATAAAGAGAATCAATCGGTTTGCCTTTTAATGAGGCTGCGGCTTTTTCCTGCCAATCTTCAAATGTTGCATCTTTGAACGAGGTAGCTTTCATATTATCAATCGTCATAAACCTACTGTCCATAGTTCAGACAGCTTTCCCCCCTTCACAAAAATTGTAGTAAAATTCTAATTTTTATACTCTACTTTATTTTAGTATACGAATCCTTTTCTAGCAACGAAGGACATTTTTATGCGGCCGAACAAAAAAATAAAACGCCCAGGTTCTCCTGGGCGTTCTGCATATTTACTAATATATGGACGTTGTCTCTTTTGATGTATTCTCTAGTATTTCCTTAACCCTTGCAAGGAAGCGGCCGCAAACCAGGCCATCCAGTACACGGTGATCAAGAGACAGACAGAGGTTCACCATATCACGGACAGCAATCATGCCGTTGTTCATGACGACAGGGCGCTTAACGATCGATTCTACCTGGAGAATCGCTGCCTGCGGGTAGTTGATGATTCCCATTGATTGAACGGAACCGAAGGAACCTGTGTTATTAACTGTGAATGTTCCGCCTTGCATATCCTCGGAACGAAGCTTGCCTGTGCGTACCTTTTGAGCAAGCTCATTGATTTCTCGGCCAATGCCCTTGATTGTCTTTTCGTCTGCATTCTTGATGACAGGTACGAAAAGCGCATCATCAGTAGCCACTGCAATGGAAATATTGATATCCTTTTTCTGGATGATCTTATCTCCAGCCCACATGGAATTAATCTGCGGGAATTCTTTCAATGCCTGGGAAACTGCCTTCACGAAGAAAGCAAAAAATGTAAGGTTGAAGCCTTCCTTTTTCTTAAAATCATCCTTAAGGCCATTCCTGTACTCTACAAGATTCGTAACATCCACTTCTACCATCGTCCATGCATGCGGAGCTTCGTGCTTGCTGCGAAGCATGTTAGCGGCAATCGCCTTGCGGACTCCCGTCACAGGAATCTCAATGTCACCGGCAGCCACCGGTACTGAAGGTGCTGATGCTGCAGACTGGGCAGCTGCAGACTGGGATGGCGCTGCAGTCTGAGTTTGTGCTGCTGGCTGTGATACAGCAGGCTGTGTTTGTGTGCTTTCTTTTACTTCTTCTTTCTGTCCAGAAGATTGTGGAATATTGCCAGATTCAATGATTTGCTTTAAATCTTTGCGCGTAATCCTTCCGCCAGCTCCACTTCCCTTGACCTGGGTTAAATCTATGTTATTCTCCTGAGCCAGCTTCAAAACAGCAGGTGAATATCTACCCTTGCTTCCTTCATCCGCTGCTTGTGCTGGAGCTGGAGCGGCACTTGCTGAAGCTGCGGAATTTGAAGCAGCTGCATCCGCTGCTGGTACTTCATCAGAAGTTCCGCCTTCAATTTCAACCGTGCAGATTATCTCACCAACTGCCAATGTATCCCCTTCACCCGCAATCAATTCTTTGATTGTACCCGAAAATGAAGATGGTACCTCAGCGTTTACTTTGTCGGTCATGACTTCTGCAAGTGGATCGTATTTATTTACTTTGTCACCAACGGAAACCAGCCACTTGCTGATTGTCCCCTCAGTTACACTCTCACCTAATTGAGGCATTTTAATTTGTTCGATTGCCACAGATTGACCCTCCTTCTCCATCATTCTATATCCAATGTGACTATGTTAAAATTCAGCAAGCTCTCTCATTGCTTTTTCAACTTTATCAGGATTGATCATGAAATACTTCTCCATTGTTGGAGCATAAGGCATCGCTGGTACATCTGGACCAGCAAGTCTCTTGATTGGTGCATCCAATTCAAATAAGCAGTGCTCAGCGATAATCGCAGAAACTTCACTCATGATGCTGCCTTCTTTATTGTCTTCTGTTACAAGAAGGACTTTACCAGTTTTCGAAGCAGCTTCGATGATGGCTTCTTTATCCAATGGATATACAGTTCGAAGGTCAAGGATATGGGCAGAAATCCCGTCTTTCGCAAGCCTTTCAGCTGCCTGCAGCGCAAAGTGGACTGCCAGGCCGTAAGTAATGACCGTGATATCCTCGCCTTCTCGCTTCACGTCAGCTTTGCCGATTGGAAGAACATAATCGTCTTCAGGAACTTCCCCTTTGATCAAGCGGTAAGCACGCTTATGTTCGAAGAATAATACAGGATCTTCATCCCGGATCGCAGCTTTCAACAATCCTTTTACATCATAAGGAGTCGAAGGCATGACGATTTTTAAGCCAGGCTGGTTCGCAAAAACTGCCTCTACAGACTGTGAATGGTAAAGCGCTCCATGGACACCTCCGCCATATGGAGCACGGATAACCATTGGACAGCTCCAGTCATTGTTTGAGCGGTAACGAATTCTTGCCGCTTCTGAAATGATCTGGTTTACAGCAGGCATGATAAAATCTGCGAATTGCATTTCAGCGATTGGGCGCATACCGTACATTGCGGCACCGATTCCAACACCTGCAATAGCTGATTCTGCCAGAGGTGCATCGATTACCCGGTCTTCACCGAACTTTTCGTACAAGCCCTGTGTTGCTTTGAATACCCCGCCCTTTTTACCAACGTCTTCACCGAGGACAAAAACTCTCGGATCTCTTTCCATCTCTTCTTTGATTGCCAATGTCACTGCATCTATATAAGAAATTACCGCCATTTTCGTTCCCCCTTACTCTTCAGCATATACGTATTTCAGAGCATGTTCAGGCTCTGCATACGGTGCATTTTCAGCATAATCGGTTGCTTCATTGACCAGCTTCATGATTCGATCGTTGATTTCCTTTTCACTATCATCATTCATGATGCCATTTTCCTTTAAATATGCGCCGAAGGTAATGATCGGGTCCTTCGTCTTAGCCTGCGCAACCTCATCTGGCGCGCGGTAGCTTCTGTCGTCATCATCTGATGAGTGTGGAGTCAGGCGGTAGGATACAGCCTCGACAAGAGTCGGCCCTTCACCGCGGCGTCCGCGGTCAGCAGCTTCCTTGACAACTTTATAAACCTCTAAAGGATCATTGCCATCCACAGTGACACCTGGCATGCCATAACCGATTGCACGGTCTGAAACCTTTTCAGCTGCAACCTGTCTCTCGTAAGGGATCGAAATCGCATATTTATTGTTTTCTACCATGAAAATGACCGGAAGCTTATGAACGCCGGCAAAGTTAGCACCCTCGTGGAAATCCCCCTGGTTTGATGAACCTTCTCCAAACGTAACGAATGTTACCAGGTCCTTCTTCTCCATTTTGCCTGCAAGAGCAATACCGACTGCGTGAGGAACTTGTGTCGTAACAGGTGAAGATCCTGTGACGATCCGGTTCTTCTTTTGGCCGAAGTGACCAGGCATCTGGCGTCCCCCGGAGTTCGGGTCTTCCGCTTTGGCAAAACCGGAAAGCATCAGGTCTTTTGCAGTCATGCCAAAAGTTAAGACCACTCCCATATCACGGTAGTACGGAAGCACATAATCCTTTTCACGATCCAGGGCATAAGAAGCTCCTACCTGTGCCGCTTCCTGTCCCTGACAGGAAATAACAAACGGAATTTTCCCGGCACGGTTCAATAGCCACATCCGCTCATCCAGCCGGCGGGCCAACAGCATTGTTTCATACATTTCCAAAACTTTTTCATCACTTAAGCCAAGTGCAGCGTGACGATTTTCTGCCATCTTTATACCTCCCAATTGTTCGTACAAGGCTCTTTTACCTGAGGTAAAAGAGCTCTTGATCAAAATATATATTAAGAATGGATTGCTTTTCCATCCACAGCCAGGGCTGCTTCGCCGATGGCCTCTGACAATGTCGGGTGAGGATGGATTGTATGGGCAACTTCCCAAGGTGTAGCGTCTAAAACCTTTGCAAGTCCCGCTTCTGAGATCATATCTGTTACATGCGGGCCGATCATATGGACACCCAGAATATCATTGGTTTCCTTGTCAGCTACGATTTTCACAAAACCATCGGATTCACCATATACAAGCGCTTTTCCAATTGCCTTGAAAGAGAATTTGCCTATCTTCACATCGTGACCTTTTTCTTTTGCTTCGTCTTCAGTCAGTCCAACGCTGGCAGCCTCTGGAGAGCTGTATATACATTTTGAGACGAGCGTATAGTCGATTGGGTGTGGATTTTGATTGGCAATGTGTTCAACAGCCACTATCCCCTCATGTGAAGCCACGTGCGCTAGCTGCAAACCGCCAATCACATCGCCAATCGCATAGATGTGGGATTCCTTCGTCTGGAAATATTCGTTCGTCTGGATGAAACCTCTTTCCAGCTGAATTTCTGTATTCTCAAGGCCGATTCCTTCAACATTTGCCTGGCGCCCAACAGAAACAAGCAATTTTTCAGCAGTGAATTCTTTCGTTTCGCCTTTAACCTCAGCGCTGATCGTGACACCATCGCCTTTTTGCAGGGTCTCCGATAAGACTTTCGCGTTCGCAATGATTTTCACGCCTTTTTTCTTCATTGCGCGCTGCATTTCTCTTGAAACATCCTTGTCCTCAGTGGGAACAATACGGTCTGCGTATTCAATGACTGTAACCTGAGAACCAAAATCTGCAAGCATGGATGCCCATTCAATCCCGATTACGCCTCCGCCGACGATGATGATCGACTTAGGCAGATCCTCCATGACAAGCGCTTCATCAGAAGTCATCACGTATTGGCCATCTGCTTCAAGCCCAGGCAAAGTTCTTGGTCTTGAACCTGTCGCAACGATGACATTCTTTGGAATCAACATCTCGTTTTCCTCGCCATTGTTCATCTCAACAGAAATGGTTCCTGGCATCGGTGAAAATATGGATGGGCCTAAAATCCTTCCCAAACCTTCATAAACATCGATCTTGCCCTGCTTCATCAGGTGCTGTACACCACGGTGGAGCTGCTCGACGATTTTTTCTTTTCTTTCCTGTACCTTTGTGAAATTGACACCAACTTCACCTGTCGTCACGCCAAAATCTTCACTTTTCTTTGCTGTGGCATAAACCTCAGCACTGCGCAGCAATGCCTTACTGGGGATACAGCCCTTATGCAGGCATGTTCCGCCAAGCTTTCCTTTTTCAACGATGGCAGTTTTCAGGCCAAGCTGAGAAGCTCTGATTGCTGCAACGTATCCGCCTGTACCGCCCCCGAGAATGACCAAATCATATTCTTGAGCCATCTAAATCCCTCCTCTATTTATGTTATATCGTTTATTTGTTTACTGAGGTTCTGACTGGTCCTTAAATCCAGCCATCCTACCTGCCCGGATATTCTTTTACTTCTTCTTCACCGCGCAAAATACGAAGGGCTCCTTCAGCAAGGGCTTGCAATTCGTTTTCTCCCGGGTGGACAATGACGTCCGCAATCCAGTTGATCCTTTCAGAGATTTCCTGGACGAACTCTTTGCCATATGCAAGACCGCCCGTCAGGACAATCGCGTCTACTTTCCCAGCAAGGACGGCACTGGCAGAACCGATTTCCTTTGCGACCTGGTAAGCCATGGCCTCGTACACAAGCTTTGCCTTCTTATTCCCTTGCTTGATCATCTTTTCGACCTTAATCGCATCATTCGTTCCAAGGTATCCTACTAGACCGCCCTGGCCGACAAGCTTTTTCATGATTTCTTCCCTGAAGTAATCACCAGAAAAACATAATTCCACAAGGTCACCTGCCGGTACTGTGCCTGCACGCTCGGGACTGAAAGGACCATCGCCATGCAGACCGTTATTCACATCGACAACCCTTCCCATTTTGTGAGCCCCTACGGTGATACCGCCTCCAAGGTGAGTAATAATCAAGTTCAATTCTTCATACTTTTTGCCTAGCTCTTTCGAGACCCTGCGTGCGACTGCCTTTTGATTCAAGGCATGGAAGATGCTTTTTCGTTCAATAAGGGAGAATCCTGACACTCGTGCTACCTGGTCAAGTTCATCGACCACGACCGGGTCGACGATAAAGGAAGGGATATTCAAACCAGATGCGATTTCATAGGCAAGAATACCTCCAAGATTTGAAGCATGCTGGCCAGAGTAACCGGCTCGCAGGTCTTCGAGCATCTTATTATTCACTGCGTATGTTCCGCCTTCGATTGGCCGTAAAAGCCCGCCGCGCCCACAAACAGCACTCAATTTTGAAATGTTGATTCCTTCCGTATCAAGCGTTTCAAGTATCGTATTCTTCCTGAATTCGTATTGGTCGATGATGGTTTCATAGGAGTTGATGACAGTTGAGTCATGCCGGATCGTTTTTTCAAATACGGATACCTCATTATCATATACTCCAATTTTCGTTGATGTAGATCCTGGATTGATGACTAGAATCCGATGTTCTGTTTGTTGCACAGTTAAACCTCCAATTAGCTTGCGGATACCCTAAAATCCACAATACGTCAGTAGCATTTAGGAAACAGCAGAGGCGCCGAAACATATATTCAGCGCTCTCTGCGGAACCTTTCATTAAGGCTGTTTCAAATGTTGCTTATTGCATAAAATTTATTTTTACGCAAGACAGCAACAAAGGTGACGAAAAAAGTCTTAATTAACGGCGGCTTAGGATATGGTGGCCGTTTTGCAGGAATTGGCTTCGAGAGTTGCGCATTCTCTCAATGCGCTCTTCTGCCATGCGGTCAGCCGCTTTATAAGTAGGAAGCCCATCCCTCTTAGCAATTTGGATTACTTTTTCGATATTGTTGTAAATCGTTTCAACCTTTTTCATTGCTCTCTCAGCATTATAGCCGTATAGCTCATCTGCAACGTTGATTACACCGCCAGCGTTGATAACATAATCCGGAGCATATACAATTCCCATTTCATGGATGATATCTCCGTGTTTTGTATCCTTGAGCTGGTTGTTGGCAGCACCAGCAATAACCTTGGCTTTTAATTGAGGAATTGTTTCGTCGTTGATTACCGCCCCTAATGCACATGGTGCGTAAATGTCACAGTCTACACTGTAGATTTCATCCGGATCAACTGCTTTTGCACCGAATTCCTCAACAGCTCTTTGTACAGCTTCCTTGTTAATATCCGTAACAATCAGCTGGGCACCTTCCTCATGCAGGTGGCGGCAAAGATTAAATGCCACGTTGCCTACACCCTGAACAGCGATTGTTTTTCCTTCAAGCGAATCCGTTCCAAACGCTTCCTTAGCAGCTGCCTTCATCCCTCTGTACACTCCATATGCTGTTACCGGGGAAGGATTTCCTGATGAACCGAATGCTGGTGATATACCAGTGACATAGTCTGTTTCCTCATGGATTAAGTCCATATCTGCAACAGTTGTACCTACATCTTCAGCAGTAATATATCTTCCGTTCAAGCCCTGGATATAACGGCCGAAAGCTCTGAACATCTCTTCGTTCTTATCCTTGCGGGGATCTCCGATTATAACCGTCTTTCCGCCGCCAAGGTTCAGGCCAGCAGCAGCATTCTTGTAAGTCATGCCTTTTGCAAGGCGAAGTGCATCCTCGATAGCCGCTTCTTCTGATGCATAGGTCCACATACGAGTTCCGCCCAATGCTGGTCCAAGAGTCGTATCATGAATCGCGATGATTGCTTTCAATCCTGATTGTTTATCCTGGCAAAATACAACCTGTTCATAATCGTACTGTTCTAGATACTTAAAAATTTCCATACCTAATTCCTCCCCTGGTTTATGTAAGTTATTTAGCAGCAGAGCATAACGCTAATGCAAGTGAGTATAGCTTGCTTTCAGCAGTATCCGCCCTGGATGTTAACACGATTGGAGCTTTAGCCCCGGCAATGACAGCGCCAACCTTTGCGTTGGCAAAGTACATTAATGATTTATATAGAACATTTCCCACCTCGATTGCAGGGACTAAAAGTATATCCGCCTGGCCGGCAACCTCACTTTTGATTCCCTTATGCTCTGTTGCAAGCTGTGACACCGCATTATCAAGGGCAAGCGGACCATCCACTATGCACCCGGGAATTTGTCCTCTTTTGTTCATCATCGTTAATGATGCAGCATCTATTGTCGCCTGCATCGCTGGATTGACCACTTCCACGGCTGCCAGCGGTGCCACTTTTGGCATATCAATACCTATAGAATGTGCTACCTTTACTGAATTCTTGATGATTTGTGCTTTTTGCTCAACGTCCGGTGAAATATTCATCGCAGCATCGGTTACGATTGTAAATCGATCGTACCCTGGCACTTCAAACACCGCCACGTGTGAAAGTACCGTCCCGCTCCTCAGACCATATTCTTTATTCAGGACAGCTTTTAAAATCACTGCAGTAGGGATATTGCCTTTCATCAAGACATTGGCTTCTTTGTTCTTGACTGCTTTCACAGCCATTTCTGCAGCAATATTATTATTTGGCGCGGAAATGATTCCAATCCCCTTGCTGCCCGCAAGGTCTGGATGCTTCGCTGCGATCATGCGCTCTATTTCTTCCTTGTTTCCGAAAAGAAGAAAATCAGCGAGCTCCAGTTCCACAGCTTTGGCGACCGCTTCTAAAACCTCAGATTCTTCCGCGGCTGCAACAGCTACTGTTTTCCTGCCATCCTGGGATGCCATGCTGATAAGTGAGTCTAGTTTCATGACTTTTTCAACCCTTTCTGATCTTCTCGCATCACCACTAATTATATATGCAAGAACTGTGCCAACTTAAATACTTGAAAACGCTTTACTTTTGCCGAAAAATATTATGCAATAAATTGCATGGTATGAAAATTATTGCATGCTATTTGCTTCAATATTATATTTTTCTAGCTTATAATATAAATTCCTGACCGATACTCCTAATACTTTGGCCGCAGCTGTTTTATTTCCATTCACAGCCTTGAGAGTTGACTTGATTACCTTAGCCTCATACTTTTCTAACTGGAATGCAAGAGTTTCAGCGGGGACAGCTTGGCCAATGTGATCATCCTTTTCCTTCACCTGACTGTTCTGCAAATCAGGTAAATGCTCCAATCGGATAATGGTTTCGCTGTAGCTCAAAAATATGATGGCACGGCCAAGAACATTTTCGAGTTCCCTGACATTTCCGGGCCAATCATACGCCATCAGCCTTTTAATTGCTTCCTCGGAAACTCCTTCAACGTTACGGCCATAATCTTGATTGATTTTTTGAATCAATCTTTCGCAGAGGAGCGGTATGTCTTCCTTCCTTCTTTTCAGAGGAGGGATATGAATCGGCATCCTGTTCAGACGATAATATAAGTCTTCTCTAAAACTGCCATTCGCAATCGCCTTTTCGAGGTTCATATTCGTTGCAGCTATGACCCTGACATTGATTGGTACCGGCTTCGTTCCTCCAACCCGGACAATCTCTCTCTCCTGCAAAACCCTGAGCAGTTTAGCCTGGGTATTGGCAGGCAATTCACCTATTTCATCAAGGAAGATACTGCCGTTATTGGCTTCCTCGAAGAACCCCCGTTTCCCGCCGCGTTTGGCACCTGAAAATGCTCCTTCTTCATAGCCGAAGAGTTCGCTTTCGAGCAGTGATTCTGAAATTGCTGCGCAGTTTACCCGTATGAATTTGTTGAACTTCCGGTCGCTGGCATTGTGAATCGCATGGGCAAATAACTCCTTACCTGTTCCTGACTCCCCGCGAAGGAGGACAGTCGCAGGAGTTTTTGCACCTAGCTTTGCCTGTTCAATCGGAATCGTCATCTCCTCTGATTGGCCGATAATATCCTCGAACGAGTATTTCGCTTCAAGCGTCCTAATAATCTGCCTTGCTCGTGTCAGCTCCCGGTTTAAGCTCTGGATCTCAGACATATCATGGATAACCCCAACGCTTCCCTTTAGCTTCCCATCTACTATGATAGGTGCAACATTGACAACAACCTCTTTTTTATTGGGTCCAACCCGCATCGCTGTACCCCGGACCGGTCTTCTCGTCTTGAGCACCTTCATATGCATGCTCTCACCTTCAGATATGTCCGCGGTGGCAGGCTGCCCGATTACTTCCTCTTCCTTAAGTCCGGTTATCCTGGTATAAGCAGGATTGATCAGGATTCCCCGGCCATCCTCATCTACCACAGAAATGGCCTCATCGCTGGAGTTTATGATGGCCTGAAGCATTGTTTGGATTTCTTTTAAATTCGTTATCTCTTCCGCAAGATTCACAACTTCAGTTATATCCTTAAAAACAGAGAATGCTCCAATCAGTTGGTCATTTTCATCTATGATCGGTATCCTTGTCGTGATGATTTTAGACCCATTCGGAAGCAATAATTCCTGATTCGCTTCTATCTTCCTTGTGTTAAGAACTCTTGGAAGCTTGCTGGTTGGTATGATTTCGGAGACATGTTTGCCTTCTGCATCTTCACTTGTTGTTCCTATTATTTTTTCTGCGCTTTTGTTGAACAACGTTACAATTCCTTCTGTGTTGATGACAACCATGCCATCACCAGAAGAATTAAATATCAAGTTGTGTTCATATGTAATTTTTCTGAGAGTTTTTATCAGTTCTTCTTTTTCTTCTAAAAGGGTGGCCAAGAGGAATGCGACACTACCCGGTATCAGCACAGTGTTTTTACCGCGAGCATCTCTTAATTCCTTGAAGACCTCCTCTTCACCGGTCACTTCAATGATAATATCCAACTGATCAGACATATACTTATGCCAGTCTGTCCCGGTTTGAATGCCTTCATTTTGCGCTGCGATAATCCCTGGAGCATCAGGATTGATATCCACCACTGCAACCACTTCTGCAGTCTGCTTAAAAATGTCAAGAATGGCCGTTCCACCCTTACCCGCTCCTACAATCATTACTCTTTGCATAATATCCACCACATATCTGGAAAAATATTTCATGGAACAAATTTAAAGTCTGCAAAATCTTTCACTATTATTGTAATTCTTTTTGAATGCGCTGACAAATTTCTTTGTTTTCTAACTCTTCTGCAGATAATTGACTACGAGCATCTTATATTGCGGAAAAACACGGGGTTCAGTATACTTTTTAGATGAGGACAAATAACGAGGGGAAACCAAATGATCAGGATCTTAGCATTAATCATTATGTTGATACCAGGCGTCATTGCTGCTTTAGGGGTAAAACTGATGCGCGACATGGTGTTTGGAATTTTGCAGGCACCTTTCCCATTTTTATGGCTCCAATTCCTTGCGGGACTTCTTTTCTTCCTGGCTGGACTGGGATTCATCGCTGGATTTATCCTGCATCGTGATCGAAAAAGAAATAAAGTCCAGGCATTTTTTAGAATTCCTGATAGCAATAAAAAGCAAAACAGGCCTTGATATTTATCAGGCCTGTTTTATTTTCTCTTTAACTCTTTTTGCTTTTGCTGGATCGTCTGTTATGAGCGCACTGCAATTCACAATGAACAACCTTTCCAGCTCTGTCTCTTTATTTACCGTATATGGTCTAACTTCAATCCCGCTCTCAAGTGAAGCCTTGACGATTTGATCAGGCGCAGCCCGCCAGTGAGGATGAAAGCCTTTCGCCTTGATTGACTGTGCGTAAATCCAAGGCATATATAGGCCCTCAGAAAGCAAGGGTGCGATTTCAATCTCAGGAGCTAGTAAATAGCTGTGGACAATGCTGTAATGATTGAAGGAGGAAATGATAATCCTGTCTGATAAATCATACTCCCTAACCATATTTATGACCTTTTCTTCCATACCTTCATAAGGAATTATGCTGTTTTTCAATTCAATATTGCATACCATGCCGGTACCCGATAACCATTCCAGGACTTCAGCCAAGGAAGGAATCTGTTCTTTTTTTGCTGATTCCTTGAATTTGAAACGGGCATCCAGCTTTCTTAAATCCCCAAAATTATAATCCATTACCAGTCCAGTTCCATCGGTAGTCCGATCTAGCTTTTCATCATGAATCACGACCAGCTCACCGTCCCTAGTCATTTGGACATCGAGCTCCAAGCCATCTGCACCCGCTCTTTCAGCTTCTTTAAAAGCAAGCATCGTGTTTTCTGGATATTCTGCTGCATAGCCGCGATGTGCTAAAATTAGAGTCATAAACCATCACACCTATCTTTTTAAATTTGGAGGTAAAAACAATGAGACCATTACATGTTTCTGCAGAAACCGCTGTTAAGCTTTCCGAAAAACTCGGTGTACCTATTGAACAAATCATGCATATGCCCCAGCATATCCTTATTCAAAAGTTAACGGAACTTGAAAAAGAGAAAGAAAAGTAAATCTCAAAACGCCTTCAAGGCGTTTTTTAATAGACGCACCCTTGTGAAGTAGCAGAGCATCCTTTGTACATATTCATGATAATATGCATACACAGGTTTAACCAAATTTCAAGCATATAAAAACATCTTACTTTAGTACGGCAAAACCGTGATAAAGCAAGATGTTTATTCTAAAATGTTATGAATAAATAGCTAAATAATGCCTAACTCTTTCAAGACGCTTTATGTTCAAGACGCAGCTTGTCAGCGACCATCGCGATGAATTCCGAATTTGTCGGCTTTGCCTTCGACATTGAAACAGTATACCCAAACAACGAGGAAATGGAATCGATATTTCCTCTGCTCCACGCAACCTCAATCGCATGGCGGATGGCACGTTCTACACGGCTTGCCGTTGTATTGAATTTCTTGGCGATATCAGGATAGAGGACTTTTGTGATCGATCCAAGAAGTTCAATATCGTTATAAACCATGGAAATGGCCTCACGCAAATACATATAGCCTTTAATATGGGCAGGAACGCCAATTTCATGGATGATGCTTGTAATGCTTGCATCAAGGTTTTTAGGCTTTTGTTCCGTATTTGATCTGCCGTAATTGATTGATGAAGATGGTTTTCGGGCTACTGACTTTGCCTTGCCGCTTACCTGGCGGATATGACCTGCCAGATGCTCCATATCGAAAGGCTTTAGAATGAAATAGGACGCCCCTAACTCTACTGCGTTCTTTGTTACATCTTCCTGGCCAAATGCTGTCAGCATGATAACATTCGGTATGATTCCCTTCTTCATATCACGAAGCCTTTCCAGGACCGCCAGCCCGTCAAGGTGCGGCATAATAATATCTAAAAGCAAAACATCTGGATCTGTATCTTCCAGCATCTCTAAGCATTCCTGGCCATTATGGGCAACCCCTACAATTTCCATATCATCCTGTGAAGAAATATATTCTTCAAGAAGACCTACTAATTCTCTGTTGTCATCAACGACGCATACTTTTATTTTGTTCACTACTTGGTTCCTCCTCAATCCAATTATGATCACAAATATTATCTTCTCTAAATTCTATTCTAAATGACTAATTCGACAATGCAACAGAAATTCCTCTTATTTTTAATTTTTTCTTAAAAAAGTAATATTTTCTTATAAATGCTTCATTTTCCTTTATTTTTCGACTTATTTCGCCAGTTGACAAAAAAGGGTTGGTGATTTTGTCGAATAATCTTCTTATTCAGGGTTTCAAGATTGGTTTGTGCTGATTTCCGTTCAGGCACTTCACTTTCCTCAGAGCTGATTGTGAACCTCTTAGACGAAAGCTTACCCCAGTTGTAATGATTGCTGTCCCTCAACATAGCAGCTGATGATGGACACTTTTTCAGGATTACCATGGAGTTTTGTCCGTCATGCCGGTGATGATGAACACTTTTGCATGTTTATCATGCCGTTTTTGTCCGTCATGCACCCTGCGTTATAATAAACAAAGAAAAAGGCGGCTATTAGCAGCCGCCGAATTCCTGTATTAACTTGCCTGCTCTCTTGGTTTTTCGTATATGTCGATGCCCGCTTCATTCAGCATCCACTCTATATGAACTCCATAACCGCTTGTTGGGTCATTTACGAAGACGTGAGTTACTGCGCCCACTAGCTTGTCACCCTGGATAATTGGACTTCCGCTCATCCCCTGGACAATTCCACCTGTCTTTTCCAATAACTCAGGGTCGGTTATCTTAATCACCATGCCCTTTGTTGCTGGAAACTTTTGAGGGATGGTGCTGACGATTTCTATATCAAAAAGGTTCACTTCATCATTATTCACAACCGTCAGGATTTTCGCCGGACCTTCTTTTACTTGATGAGAAAGAGCTATAGGCAGAGGCTTATCAAATACCCCATTTGAAATATCCTTGTTCAGTTCACCAAAGATCCCAAAAGGACTGTTTCTTTTGATGTTCCCAATAACTTCCCGGTCTGATGAAAAGCGAGCCAGCTTTTCCCCCGGGTTACCTTTCCCGCCTTTTTCGATCGAAGTAACAGTTGATCTCACAATTTGGCCATCCCCAACGACGATCGGTTTTTTCGTGTCCATGTCAGAAATGACGTGTCCGAGTGCTCCATATTTTTTGGACTGCGGGTGATAAAATGTCATCGTTCCGATTCCTGCAGCTGAATCGCGTATATATAACCCAAGCTTATATGTGTTTTCATTCACATCTTTTTCTGGCTGGAGTTTGGTTTTGACTTTTTCATTTTCCCTTTTGATTACAACATCCAACGGCTTGCCGTTTTCTCCCGCTTGTTTTACAAACGGGCCGACATCTGCCATTTTTTCAATCTGCTGTCCATTGATTTCAGTGATAATATCACCTTTTTTAATGCCAGCTTTTTCACCTGGCGATACTCTACCTTCATCAGCCTGCACTTGGTGATGTCCGACCACAAGGACACCTACCGTATTTAATTTTACTCCTATAGATTGACCCCCTGGCCTGACCTTAAAATCCTTCAGGACATTGACATCGACTTTTTTAACAGGGAAGCCCGCTAATTCAAGGACCATTTCATCCTTCCCATGCCTTTTGGCCTCAAGCGTCAAAGTTTCACCTTGTTGGTTCACTCCGATGCTTGAGTCTTTTACCAGAGCAGTAACCTGGATTGCATTTGCCTGGAAATCAAGCTTTTGCCCCTCGAATAACGTTATATCTCCTGGAATAGACAAATATTCTTGTACTGGTTTTGCAAATCCTAAAGCAATTAATGAAACAAGGAGAATTCCACCAATAAATTTTCTGAGAAAATCTTTCTTCAATTCATTTCACTCTCCTCGCTTCTAGTCCACACACATCGAAATGGCTACATCTTTAATTTTGCCTCGACTCCCCGCATTTATAACCTGTATAAAAATAAAAAAGCTACCCTTTATGGATAGCTTTTCATGTTACAGCCTTCATATTCTGTGCAAGCCTCAGCAACTCTTCAGCATGCTGTTTCGTCAGGTCTGTAACTTCGACCCCTGAAATCATTCTGACGATCTCCTTTACCTTCTCAGATGGAGACAGTGGAGTGACAGATGTTTTGGTCCTTCCATTCTTTATCACCTTTGCAATATACAGATGAGTATCTGCCATCGCGGCAACTTGAGGCAAATGAGAAATGCAAAGAACCTGAGATCCCGTCGAGACATTGTAGATTTTTTCCGCAATCGATTGAGCCACGCGGCCGCTGACTCCTGTGTCCACTTCATCGAAAATGATTGAGGTTACACCCTGATGTTTTGAGAAAATACTTTTCAGCGCGAGCATGATACGTGAAAGTTCTCCGCCGGAAGCAATCTTTGACAAAGGCTTCAAAGGTTCGCCCGGATTTGTTGAGATATAAAATTCAACCCTATCTGCGCCGCTTTTATGAAAATGGTCTGTATCGGAGTCAATTCTCAGGTCGAATACTGTCTTCTCCATATACAGCTCTTTTAATTCTTTATGGATTAATTTTGTAAGTTTCTTAGCATATTTCCTGCGAGTTTGAGTCAAGTTATTGGCCTCGATGCGCAAATCCTTCTTAAGTGATACTAGTTCCTTTTCCATCTGGCCAATATGTACTTCTTTATTTTGAAGCGTCTCGATTTCTTCCTCGATTTTCGAGGAATACTCCAGGATTTCTTCTATCGTACTTCCGTATTTCCGTTTCAACTGATTTATTTCGTTCAGCCTGTCTTCAATTTCATTCAAGCGCTGAGGGTCATGTTCAAGAGAATCCAGTTCATTCCTGATCGTCCTTGCAGCATCTTCAAGCATATAAAAACTGTTCGCTACTGTGTCAGCAACATTCTTATACTCAGGGTCCAATTCTGCTGCATTCTGAAGATTGTCCATGACCAGAGCAACCCAATCAAGGCCCTTTTGCTCACCTTGCAATGCGGTATAACTGGTCTGGATACTCTCATAAATCTTTTCGAAGTTGCTAAGCTTGCGCTTCTCTTCAAAAAGCTCCTCATCCTCGTTGATTTTCAGGTCGGCCGTAAGGATTTCATCATGCTGGAATTGGATCAAATCAAGTCTGTGGGCCATTTGCTGTTCATTTTCGCTCAAGCTCTTCAGCTTTTTCTGTGTTTGTTCAAAAGATCGAAAGACGTGCTGATATTCCTGAAGCGCAGGCAGGATTTCATCTGCTCCGAATTGATCAAGAAGAGTGATATGCTTCGTCTCATCCATCAATTCCTGATGCTCATGCTGGCCATGAATATCAATCAAAGTTGAGCCCACCTCACGCAAGACAGCAATCGTAACAAGCTTGCCGTTGATCCGGCAAACACTTTTCCCACTCGCTGATATATCTCTTCTCAATACAATCATGGCATCATCAATTTCAATGCCAAACTCAGATGCCTTCGCATAACTCGGATGATTTTCCCCTTCAAGATGGAACAAACCTTCTATTTCAGCCTTATCTTCACCATGACGGACGAATTCGGCCGAGCCCCTCCCGCCTACAAGCAGGTGGATGGCATCGATGATAATGGATTTCCCTGCGCCTGTCTCTCCGGTTAGTACGGTTAGTCCTTTATTAAAAGAAACGGATAATGATTCAATAATGGCAAAGTTTCGAATCGATAATTCATTTAACAAGCAAACGTCACCTCATTTACAGCATATCGAGAAAACGATTTGTGACTTGCTCAGTATCCTCTGGAGTACGGCAAATAATCAAGATGGTATCGTCCCCACAAATCGTGCCAAGAATATCTTCCCAATCGAGATTATCAATCAATGCCCCGATCGCATTGGCATTTCCAGGCAAGGTTTTCATCACCAAAAGATGGCCTGCCTGATCGATCCGGATAAAAGCATCCATTAATGACCTTTTTAGTTTTTGCAATGGATTGAAACGCTGGTCTGCCGGGAGGCTGTATTTGTATCTGCCATCGATCAAAGGAACCTTTACAAGATGGAGCTCCTTGATGTCACGGGAAACCGTTGCCTGTGTAACATTAAAACCGGCAGCTTTCAGCCGGTCCACCAGTTCATCCTGCGTCTCGATATCCTTGCTCGCAATCAGTTCGCGGATTTTTATATGTCGCTGTCCTTTATTCATTAATATCACCCCTGGATATATCCGAAACATTCATATACTCATATGTTAGCCGATTTCGGCAGAATGTACAATCATTCGTGGACTTTCGGCAAAAGTTATCGGCGGAATTGACGAAGTGGTGAACTGTTTTAAGGAGTAATTCATTTAACCCTAGTCTGGCCCAGAATGTTATTGGTACGATTACATTAAAACAATCACACAACCCAATCGGTTTAAAATACACAAAAAAGAACAGGCTTAGTAAGCCTATTCTTCTTCGCTAGTTTGCTTTGATTTTAGTTCATTATGCGCTTCAGTCACGACTGCTTCAGGATGCGACTTCAGCAACAGTTTCCCTTTTTGCTCTTCGGTTCCGTTCCACTGCAGATGAAGAAGAAATTCAATATTGCCATCTCCGCCAGTAATTGGCGAGAAGCTCAAATCGATCACATCATAGCCCTCTTCAATCGAAAAAGAAATAATCCTGTCCAGGACTTGTTCATGAACTTTCCTGTCACGTACGATTCCTTTTTTACCGACCTGTTCTCTTCCCGCCTCAAATTGTGGCTTTACCAGAGCGACGATATCGCTGCCGGTTGTCAACAGCGTTTTGAGCACAGGTAAAATAAGACGAAGGGATATGAAAGATACATCTATGCTCGCGAAATTCGGCATCCCCTTAATGAGATCCTCCGGTTTCACATAACGGAAATTTGTTCGCTCCATCACGACGACACGTTCATCCTGACGCAGCTTCCAGGCAAGCTGATTGTAGCCAACATCCAAAGCATAGCTCATCTCAGCTCCGTTTTGTAGGGCACAATCGGTAAAGCCGCCGGTCGAAGCACCAATATCCAGCAGTGTTTTTCCTTGAACATCAAGGTCAAAAACCTTTAATGCCTTTTCAAGCTTCAGTCCTCCACGGCTCACATATGGGAGAACATTGCCCTTTACAGTCAGAGGAATGTCACTGCTAACCTTTTCACCCGGTTTGTCCAGCCGATTTTCATTCGTGTAGACGAGTCCTGCCATGATTGTCCGTTTGGCTTTCTCCCTTGTCTCCGCAAGGCCGCGTTCAACAAGCAGTACATCTAATCTTTCCTTTTTGATTTTCATTTGCTACGCCCTTTTTTGTTTCTGTCTCGCAAGCTTTTGCATCCGCAAGACGACATCTTCTGTTGTCATTCCAATTTCCTCGAGAAGCTTATCGACACTGCCATGCTCAATGAATTGATCCGGTATTCCCATCCTGTCTATCTCTACATGCTGGTAGCCCAGGTCATGCGACGTCTCGAGAACGAAGCTTCCAAATCCACCCTGTAGGACGGCTTCCTCGATTGTCAGGATCGGCATATTTTTATTCAGAATGCCCAGAAGCATCTCTTCGTCGAGAGGCTTGATAAAGCGGGTATTGACTACTTTTACTGATACGCCCTGCCTTGCAAGCATTTCTGCTGCTTCCATTGCCATTGGAATAGTTGTGCCGAATGTCAGGATAGCTGCGTCTTCACCTTCACGAAGCACTTCCCAGGTACCAATAGGAATTTCTTTCAGCTCTTCATCCATCGGTACACCTAGGCCATTGCCTCGAGGATAACGCATGGCAATCGGGCCCTCATCATATTTTATTGCGGTGTATACCATATGTTGTCCTTCATTTTCATCCTTTGGCATCATCAATACCATATTAGGCAAGTGCCTTAAAAAGGCAATGTCAAATACACCCTGGTGTGTCTCCCCGTCAGCGCCTACAAGTCCGGCGCGGTCAATACCAATGAACACATTTAAGTTCTGGCGGCAAATATCGTGGACCACCTGGTCATATGCGCGCTGCAGGAAGGTTGAATAGATCGCCAGGAACGGCTTCATATTTTGCGTCGCCAGACCGGCTGCAAAAGTCGCCGCATGCTGCTCAGCAATCCCGACATCAATCATCCGGTCAGGGAATTCACTGGCAAAGCCCTCAAGCTTCGAACCGACAGGCATCGCCGGTGTCACAGCCACAATTCGTTCATCTGTCCTCGCGATTTTCCTTACTGTCTCACTAACCAGCTTACTCCAGGCTGGTGGTGAGGATTCAGGCTTTACAAAATCGCCGGTTTCCATCTTATAAGGTCCGGTTCCATGCCATGTGCCAATTTTATCGTTTTCAGCCGGGTTATACCCTTTGCCCTTTTTCGTAATGACATGCAATAATACAGGTCCTTCCTGTTTTTTTGCATATGCAAGGTTTTCAAACAGGTCATCATAATCATGTCCATCTACTGGCCCAAGATAAGTAAACCCTAATTCCTCGAAAAAGATTCCTGATACAAAAAGATACTTTAAGCTGTCTTTTATTCTTTCAGCAGTCGCCGCGAGTTGACCGCCAATAGCAGGTACCTTTTTTAACAGATATTCGAGTTCATCTTTAACCCAATGGTACTTACCGGCTGTACGAAGGCGGCCGAGAACACTATGCAATGCGCCCACATTAGGTGCAATCGACATTTCATTGTCATTCAAAATGACAATTAACTTCTTTTTTTCATGCCCGATATGATTTAAGGCCTCTAAAGCCATGCCTCCGGTTAGGGCACCATCACCGATAATCGGAACGATGTGGGAGTTTTCGCCCTTCAAATCACGGGCTATTGCCATCCCCATACCAGCAGAAAGAGAAGTTGAACTATGTCCTGTTTCCCAGACATCATGCTCACTCTCAACCATCTTTGGAAAACCGCACAACCCTTTATGCTGCCTAAGCGTGTCAAACTGACACGCTCTTCCAGTCAGGATTTTATGTACGTATGATTGGTGCCCAACATCCCAAAGAAATTTATCCTTCGGGCTGTCAAAACACTTATGGAGGGCTATCGTCAATTCAACAACCCCGAGGTTAGGTCCAATGTGTCCACCCGTAACTGATAACTTTTCAATCAAAAACTGCCGAATCTCCCCGCTTAACTCTTCCAATTCCTTAGTCGAAAGATTTTTCAAGAAGGAAGGGTCTTTTATTGATAAAAGATCCATTTCGGACCACTCACTTTCATTTCTGACTTATTATTCCGCACTTTTTATCCCATAACTAAAAAAGTTGTTAGTAATAACATATATTAAGTAAAGAATGGTTTTCAAGCTATACATGGAAATATGCTTATTTATGTAATGTCCTTTTCGCATACTGAACGGGTATAAGAAGTTTCATTCCGGTTCAGAAGCCTCCGCGTTAAGAGTCCTGGTCCCTCTAATAACAAGGAGAAATGTATATGCTCGAAATGTCCATCGATGCGTAAACAGCCTTATGTAAAAAAAGCTGTCAACACTACCGTGCTAACAGCCAATTATAGCACACTATCGAACTATTCTCAACGACTGCTCTAATGATTACGCAGTCCGATTAAATCAGTGATCTGTTCAAGGATTCCAATTTCAAGTCCGCTTTTGCCGAGGGACTCTTTCGCGCTCCGCAAGTGGTGGTCCAGTGCTTCTTTCGCTCCAGCTATTCCAAGCAACGCAGGGTACGTGCTTTTCTCATTTGCTGTATCGCTCCCTACCGGCTTGCCGATCATTTCCTCACTTCCCTCAAGGTCGAGGATATCATCACGTATTTGGAATGCAAGGCCAATATGGTAGGCGAACTTTGACAGTATTTCCTTTTGCCTGGCAGTTGCCCCGGCTATTTCTGCACCTGCAATGATACTGTATTCCAGTAGTCTTCCTGTTTTATTAATATGGATATATTCAAGCTGCTCAAGTGAGAGCCTCTTATTTTCCCCTTCCATATCTGCTGCCTGTCCACCCACCATACCAGCAGCACCTGCAGCAACAGATAATCCCTTGATCAATGCCAGTTTAACATTAGCTGATGCCGATTCCTCAGGAATTTCTGCCAGGATGTTGAAACTTAATGTCAAAAGAGCATCCCCTGCAAGGATGGCAGTCGCTTCACCGAATACTTTATGGTTCGTCGGCTTTCCCCTTCTTAGATCATCATCGTCCATGCTCGGCAGGTCATCATGTATCAACGAATACGTATGGACCATTTCGACCGCCGCGGCAGCATCAACTCCATTTTGCGGGTCTTTTCCAAATGCATCGATTACAGCGAATACCAGCAGCGGTCGAATCCGTTTTCCTCCAGCCTCCAGAGAATATAGCATCGCCTTCGCAAGATTCTCCGGCGTTTCAAGGGCACCAACCGCCCCCCTTAACCGTTCCTCGACGAGAGTTTTATATTTTATGGTAAAAGAGTCAAGTGAAACAGTATGCAATACTATTCCTCCTCGTTTATGGAGAAACCTTCAGTCCGTCCATCTTCTGTAATGATCTGGGCTAGCTGTTCTTCCACATTCTTTAGCTTATCATGGCAAAGCTTGGATAATTCCATTCCTTCTTTATAAAAAGAGATCGCTTCTTCCAAAGGCACATCGCCCTCTTCCAGCTTCTCAACAATGCTTTCCAGTTGGTCCATTGCCTGTTCAAAACTTAATTTTTTTTCATCTGCCATCGTTCTCACTCTCCTCGATATCTGTCACGATACATTGAATGCTTCCATCAGAAAGCTTTACGTTTATTTTCCGTTCGGGTTTTACCTGGGTGACTGTCTTGATCAGTTCCCCTTCGTCTGTGTATGCCAGGCTATAGCCTCGGTCCATGATTTTCAGCGGACTTAACGCTTCAAGGGTTGAAACTATACCGTTGAACTCTTTCCGCTTCTCAGACAAGACGGCGGTCATGGCCCGGTTTAAAGCTCTTGTACTCCTCAGGTGTCTTTCAGCAGAAAGCTTCCGCAATTCTTCTGGGTGGCTTCGATCCAATCTTCTCTTCAGCCGAACAAGAGCATCACCTTTTGAAGCATATAGTTTCCCGGCGCCCCGGGTCAGCGATTCTGTCAGCTTGTCGACTTGTTCAAGCTTTTGCTCATACAGCTTCCTTGGATAGCGGAAAGCGTAAGATCTGATCAACCGCTGGTAGCGCTCCTGCTGGAAGAACACTTTTTCCCTCATCGCCCTCATCAGTCTGGTTTCCCTGTTCATTACCCTTTCGACCAGTTCCTGGATATGAGGGACAGCCAATTCAGCCGCACCAGTTGGCGTCGGAGCTCTCATATCTGCTACGAAATCAGCGATGGTGAAGTCTGTTTCATGGCCCACTGCCGAAATAATTGGGATTTTCGAGGCAAAAATCGCTCTTGCAACGGTTTCCTCATTGAAGTTCCAGAGTTCCTCAATCGATCCGCCTCCGCGTCCAATGATCAGAACATCAATGTCTGCCCTTTCATTCGCCTTCTCGATTGCCCTCACGATGGAAGGTCCTCCCTGGTCTCCCTGTACCAGGGCAGGGAAAATAAGCACCTTAGTAATGGGGTATCTTCTCTTGATTGTCGTTAATATATCGCGGATTGCTGCCCCCGTTGGCGAAGTAACAATGCCGACAGCTTTTGGATATTTCGGAATAGGCTGCTTGTATTTCGGTGAAAAAAGGCCTTCCTGTTCAAGCTTCTTCTTCAGCTGCTCATAAGCGACAAATAAGTCACCCACTCCATCGGTTTTCATTTCTTTAATGTAAACCTGGTACTGGCCACTGCCTTCGTAAACTGAGATATCTCCTCTGACCAGGACTTTCATGCCATTTTCTGGCTTGAATTTCATGGATCGGGCAGCACCAGCGAACATGACAGCAAGGATTCTGGCTTTCTCATCCTTGAGAGTAAAATACATATGGCCGCTCGAATGCCTTTTGAAGTTGGAGATTTCTCCTTTAATATAAACGCCCTGAAGATGCGGGTCTGCATCGAATTTTCGCTTTATGTATTTGGTTAACGCGTTGATGGTTAGATAACGCTGATTATCCATTCACAAACTCCTTTTGCGGGACTATTAATTAGAAAAGTGTAAGCGCCTTGGGCAGACCCGACAAGCACTGCCCGCCTAAAACGCCACATCGTGTGCTGGCGGGGCTGCACATCCTGTACCTCAGAGGGTCTGTCAGTGAAGTCGTTCTTTGACTTCATTGGCAGGACCGAAATCGAAAAATATAGCCGACTGCCCAACTCTGACAAGCGCTGGAGGGTCTGTCAGTGAAGTCGTTCTTTGACTTCATTGGCGGGACCGAAATCGAAAAATATAGCCGACTGCCCAACTCCGACAAGCGCTGGAGGGTCTGTCAGTGAAGTCGTTCTTTGACTTCATTGGCAGGACCGAAGCGTCTCAAGGAGTTAGGAGCCGCAGTTAGACAAGTGACTCGAGGGGCTAGGCGCTGAAGCTAGACTGTTCTAAAAGTCCATGCTATCTTGAAAATCAAAAAAACTGCCCATATCCATTATAAATTTAGAATCCCGATTCGTCACTTAACATAAGTGGATTTTCAGTTTCTAACTTATAACAGATATGGACAGAATCACGCCTTATAAATTTGAGTTTTGAAGTCTATTCATATGGTTCTTTGCAGACTTCAGAGTGTTGTACATCAACATGGCGATGGTCATTGGGCCAACCCCGCCAGGCACGGGAGTAATATACCCGGCTTTTTCTTTGACTTCATCATAGGCTACATCACCGCAGAGCTTGCCCATGTCATTGCGGTTCATGCCAACATCGATGACCACAGCGCCTGGCTTGATATGGTCAGCTGTGATCAAGTCCGCTTTCCCGACTGCGGCTACGATTACATCTGCCTGTTTCGTATGTTCCTTTAAGTCTTTTGTCCTCGAGTGACAATATGTAACGGTTGCATTTTCGTTCAAGAAAAGCTGGCCTGCTGGTTTTCCGACAATATTGCTCCTGCCAACCACGACCACATGCTTGCCGGAAAGATCCATCTCTATCTCCTTCATCATGACCATTACACCATACGGCGTGCAAGGTAAAAAAGCATCCTGCCCAGTCATCATCCTGCCGATATTGATTGGATGGAAGCCATCAACATCTTTTTCAGGAGAAATAGCTTCAATCAGGTTCTTTTCACTAATATGCTTTGGAAGCGGAAGCTGCACTAAAATCCCGTGAATATCTTCATCCTTGTTGAGTTCGTCTATTTTTGCCAGTAGCTCTTGCTCAGTAATGGAGACAGGATACTCAATCAGGTCATTATGCATACCAAGTTCTCTTGCCGTTTTTTGCTTACTGTTGACATACGTTCTCGATGCCTGGTTATCACCGACAAGAATCACTGCCAGGCCTGGAGTTACTCCCTGTTTTTTCAGCTCCTGGACCTGGTCGGCGATTTCTAGTTTTTTCTTTTTGGCAATTTCTTTTCCATCAATAATAATAGCAGCCATACTTACTCCCCCTATTTGTTCAGGGAAGGTCCAACCTGCCTGCTTCCAATGGTTTAGGAAATGTTCTGCTTTACTTTAGACAGAACACCATTAATAAATCGGCTTGATTGGTCATCCCCATATAATTTAGCAATTTCGATCGCTTCATCAAGAACGACATTCATCGGTACCTCTTCGTTGCAATACTTCAATTCGTAAACGGCCAGACGAAGAAGATTCCGGTCAACAGCTGCTAGTCGGTCGAGGGACCACTTTTCCAGGTACACCTTGATCTCCTCATCAATTTCCTGCTGGTGCTGGACAGTGCCGTTCACAAGCTTGTTCAGATACTCATCTCCGGCTTCTTCTTCAAGCACATGCTCAATCGCGTCTGAAACTTCCACCTTGCTTATATCAATCTGGAATAAGGCTTGTAAAGCCTTTTCTCGTGCTGTTCTTCTTTTCATTGAATTCCTTAGCTCCTTTATGGCTTGTCTGATTCTAACAAAATAATAGCATATCATATCTATTTACGCATGATTTCCTATTATTTTTCACTTTTTAGAAAAAAGTTAATCAAAACAAAAGAAAATATCTCATATAAGCTAAGAAATCTTGTAATTATTGGTTCTTGAAGAGATTCGGACAACTTTTCCTCTTCCACACGAAGTTTTGTCCGAACTTGGATCTACTTCGGACAATTTTTCCTCTTCCACACCAATTTTTGTCCGAACTTGGGCCTACTTCGGACAGCTTTTCCTCATCGACACGAGATTTTGTCCGAACTTGG
>NZ_JAGGQM010000029.1:0-48224 GCF_018613295.1 Bacillus sp. ISL-39 | reverse complement strand
TGAAGTCACCCCAGGTTCAGACAAAACAGCCGACGGAAGAGCAGAAGTTGTCCGAAGTCACCCCAGGTTCAGACAAAAGAGCCGATGGAAGAGCAGAAGTTGTCCGAAGTCACCCCAGGTTCAGACAAAACAGCCGACGGAATAGCAAAAGTTGTCGGAAGTCACCCCAGGTTCAGACAAAACAACTGATGGAAGAGCAGAATTTGTACGAATTGTAGGCAATCCTCAATTACGAAAATGGATCAATTCCGTCCCTATCAAAAATCCCAGGCCAGTACCACTTATTTTTTACATCTTCAAGAAAGATTCCCCTTTTCATTTCATACAATTTATAGAATGTCCATTTAATTTTAATTGCGGTGAATGGAGTGAATGTATGAAGCCGTCCTACTTGATTAAGCCTGCCCTGGATGAAAGCTATCCAGAGATTGACTATGGAAAAGGTGTCTTTCTTTTTGACAAAGATGGCAAGAAATATCTTGATGCTGCATCCGGGGCTGTCACAGCAAATATCGGACACGGAGTTCCTGAAATTATCCTGGCAATGCATGAACAGTCCAAACGGGTGTCATTTGTCTATCGCTCCCAATTCACCAGTGAGGCAGCAGAAAAGCTGGCGGAAAAACTCGCTGATGCTTTGCCGGGGGATTTGAATTGGAGTTTCTTTGTAAATAGTGGCTCAGAGGCTACAGAAACCGCGCTGAAAATTGCGATTCAGTACTGGCAAGAGAAAGGGATTAAGTCCAAAACAAAAATTTTATCAAGATGGATCAGCTACCATGGAATCACTCTAGGTGCACTATCTATGTCAGGGCATCCGGGAAGAAGAGCAAGGTTTGTTCCATTGCTTGAAGAATTCCCATCGATTTCACCTCCATATTGTTATCGCTGTCCATATCAAAGCACAGCGCCTGAGTGTGGTTTTTTATGTGCGATGGAGCTTGAGGGAGCAATAAAGCGGATTGGTTCTGACCATATCGCCGGATTTATTGCAGAACCGGTTATTGGTGCGGCTGGAGGGGCGATTTCACCCCCTATAGGCTATTACGAAACAATTAAAAAGATTTGTGACGAAAACAATATATTATTCATTGCGGATGAGGTCATGACGGGTTTTGGCCGTACAGGGACGATGCTGGCATCAGAACACTGGAACATCATTCCCGATATTGTCGCGCTAGGTAAGGGAATGGGAGCAGGTTATGCCCCGATTGCGGCAACGGTTGTCAGTGACCATGTGATGGAGCCTATTTTGAATGGCTCTAAATCGATCATGAGCGGCCATACTCTTAGCGCGAATCCACAATCCTGCGCAGCCGCACTGGCGGTCATGGAATACCTTGAGAACAATCAAGTTTTAAATGAAGTCGGATCCAAGTCTGTGTACCTGAAAAATAAACTTGATAAGTTGAAAAATCAGTTTGATTTTATAGGAGATGTGCGGGGCAAAGGCTTGCTTCTCGGTCTTGAATTTGTCAGGTTGCCAGGTGCGAAACTCCCGTTTGAACGAAGCATGAAATTAACTGAACTAGTGGTTAAGGCGGGCAGGGATCATGGAATATTGCTGTACCCTGCAGGCGCTGGCATGGATGGTCTTTCAGGGGATGCAATAATTATTTCGCCGCCGCTGACGATCACCAGGCGGGAGATTGATGAATTAATAGCCTTGCTGAAGGCAACATTCATCGAAGTGTATAGAATACTGGGATTTCCTTTTGAAAATGGAGTTGAAAAGTAGATGGATAATCCATTTGGAAAAATTGCGACGCTTGAGCAGGCAATGGAGCATTTTTATGACGGAATGACTTTGATGTTTGGCGGATTTGGCGGGGTAGGGTCACCTCCTGACCTGATTGACGGCATTCTTGAAAAAGAAATAAAAAATCTTGTGCTGATTGGAAATGATACTGGTTTTCCCGAGATCGGCATTGGCAAAATTGTCAGCCGCGGTAAGGCAAAGAAAGTGATCGCCTCCCATATTGGGTCCAACCCAGTAGCAGGCACCCTGATGACCCAGGGAGAACTGGAGGTTGAATTCTCGCCGCAGGGAACCTTGACAGAACGGATTCGTGCTGGAGGGATGGGACTTGGAGCAATTTTGACAGATGTAGGAGTGGATCATGAGTTTGTTGCAAAAGGCAAACAAAGAATGACTCTGAACGGTAAAGATTATTTGATTGAAACTGCGTTAACAGCCGAAGTTTCAATCGTTTATGCAAAAAAGGCAGATCCATATGGAAATCTTGTCTTTGATAAAAGTGCCAGGAATACGAACCCGCTCGTGGCGATGGCCGGAAAATTCACCATCGCGGAGGCAGAGGAAATTGTGCCCCTTGGCAGCCTTGATCCTGAAGAAATCGTCACGCCTGGTGTATTTGTGGATATGGTAATTCCGTCTGGAGGGGTGAATTGGAAATGGGCATGGGAATAGATGTCAGAAACAGAATGGCCAGACGAGCCGCCGAAGAAATTTCTCCGGGCATGGTTGTTAACCTGGGCATAGGAATTCCCTCCCTGGTACCAAACCACCTTCCCGAAAAAACGAGAGTCATGTTCCATGCTGAAAACGGAATTGTCGGGATGGGAAAGTCGCCGGAAAAAGGTCAGGAGGATGAAAACCTGTGCAATGCCGGCGGATTCCCAGTCACTGTCATGGCGGGTTCTTCTTATTGTGATAGTGCTATAGCCTTCGGTATGATTCGCAGAGGCAGAGTGGATCTTACTATTCTAGGATCCTTACAGGTTAGCCAAAAAGGGGACCTTGCGAACTGGATTGTCCCCGGCAAGAAGGTTCCGGGCATGGGAGGAGCAATGGAGCTGGCACAAAAAGCCCGAAAAGTTGCCGTATTGATGAACCATACGGATAAAAACGGAGTTTCTAAAATCGTTCAATCGTGTACCTTGCCATTAACCGCTTCTGAATGTGTTGACATGGTCATCACCGATCTCGCCGTTTTTAAAATAATTGACGGTTCATTGATTTTGTCTGAACTTTTTGCGCCACATACAATACCTGAAGTTACCGGAAAGACACCATGCGATTTTACAATCGACGAAAACATCCGGATTATCGAATATTAAAAGGGGCTGATATCGTGCAAACTCCTGAACAAAAGGTGAGGAATTACATTAAAGAAAGCAGAATAAGAGGGACCAGGCTTTTGCAAAAATTAGTTCAGGAACCGAGTACTAGAGGGGATGAAAGCGGAGCCCAGGCAGTCATTATTGAAAAATGCCGCGAGCTGGGGCTTGAAATGGATATTTGGGAAATCGGGGAGAACGGACTGGCTGCTCACCCCGCTTTTTGTTCAGATCGAAAAGACTTCACTGGGAACCCAAACGCTGTAGGAATCATGAGAGGAACAGGTGGAGGAAAGTCGATGATCCTGAATGGACATATTGATGTTGTTCCCGCAGGCGACACAAAAGATTGGGAACGGGACCCGTTCAGCGGACATATCGAATGCGGCAAGTTATTTGGCAGAGGCTCGACAGATATGAAGGGCGGCACAACTTCGCTGCTTATGGCGATGGAGGCAATAAAAAATTCAGGAATCAAGCTAAAGGGCGATGTCATTTTTCAAAGTGTGATCGAAGAAGAAAGCGGTGGTGCGGGAACACTTGCTGCTGTCCTGAGAGGTTATAAAGCGGATGCAGCCATCATCCCTGAGCCGACTAATATGAAGCTGTTTCCAAAACAGCAAGGATCCATGTGGTTCAGGATTTCAGTGAAAGGAAAAGGGGCGCATGGCGGAACGAGGTATGAAGGTGTCAATGCGATTGAGAAAGCGATGCTGGTTATTGATAGACTGAGAATTTTGGAGTCTCGGAGAAATGAAAGGATTACTGACCCGTTTTTTGAAAGCATCCCAATCCCGATTCCTATCAATATCGGAAAAATCCATGCTGGAGACTGGCCATCATCTGTACCGGATTTAGCTGTAATTGAGGGGAGGATGGGAGTGGCTCCCAATGAAACACAGGATGAGGCAAAGAGGGAAATGTTTGAAGCCATTGTCGAAGTCTGTAACGAAGACCCATGGCTGAGAGAAAATAAACCTAAACTTGAATGGTTCGGTGCAAGCTGGTTGCCAGGCGACCTGGATCCTGAACATGAGCTGATTCATGTCCTTTCAGAAAGCTTTATGAACGTTAAGGAAAAATCTCCATTAATCGAGGCATCCCCATGGGCAACTGACGGCGGTATCCTCTCCAAGGTAGGTGGAGTGCCTGTAGTTGTTTTTGGACCCGGGGTGACGGAAACCGCACATCAGGCGAATGAATATATCAAGCTTGAAGATGTTTTTGAAGCGGCGGAAATCATTGCACTTGCTCTGCTTAAGTGGTGTGAGGTCAGCGATTAGAGAAAAGGGGGAACCAAACAAATGGGAGATATAAAGATTAAAACAGCTATACCAGGCCCAAAGGCAAAGGCATTGTTAGAGCGGAAAGAAAAAAATATCCCTGTGGGACCGTTCAACACAATCAAGTCGTTTGCGGAAAGAGGAGAAGGTACCTTATTGACGGATGTTGATGGAAATACATTCATCGATTTTGCGGGCGCCATCGGCACACTGAATGTTGGCCACTGTCCAAGTAATGTAGTGAAAGCACTTCATGAGCAGATCGACCGCTATCTTCACCCGTGCTTCCATGTGATGATGTATGAACCATATATAGAACTTGCGGAAATTCTAAACAACATTACTCCAGGGACTCATGATAAAAAAACATTCTTCCTGAGCAGCGGAGCAGAAGCAGTAGAAAATGCGATAAAGATAGCAAGGAAATATTCAGGCCGGAAAGGAATCATTTCTTTTGAACGAGGTTTTCACGGAAGGACCTATATGGCAATGTCGCTGACGAGCAAGGTCAAACCATACAAATACCAGTTCGGCCCGTTCGCTCCGGAAACCTATAAATGGCCATTCCCGGTGTATTCTCAAGAAAAAGGCATGGCACCTGAAGAACTGGATGCCTACATGTTAAAAAAATTTGAGACATTTTTCCTTAGCGAGGTTCCTGGCACCGAAATTGCGGCTGTCATAATGGAACCGATTCAGGGTGAAGGCGGATTTAATATTCCATCCAAAACCTTTGTCCAAGGAGTGAAAAGAATTTGTGAACAGTATGGGATTCTCTTTATTGCAGACGAAATCCAAACCGGTTTCGGCAGGACAGGGAAGATGTTTGCGATGGAGCACTACGATGTGGTCCCCGATTTGATGACGATGTCAAAATCGATTGCTGCTGGGCTGCCGATCAGTGCGGTCACGGGAAGTGCTGAAATTATGGACTCAGCAGGTATCGGGGAAATTGGCGGAACCTTTGGCGGAAGTCCTCTTGGTTGTGTAGCGGCAATAGAAGTCGTTAAAATGATAGAAGAGCTAAATCTTCTTGATAGAGCAAACCTGTTCGGGGAAAAGTTCCAGGAAAGGTTCGGCAAGCTGACAGACAGTTTTTCGGAAATAGGCGATATCCGTTCTTTAGGTGCTATGTGTGCGATCGAATTTTTCGATGAGAATGATCGGCCAAACGGCCAAATCGTTCGAGAAATACTTGCAAAAGCACATCAGCGAGGATTAATTTTAATGAGCGCTGGTCTTTATGGTAATGTAATCAGGCTTTTAGCACCTCTGGTCATAACAGAGGATCAAATGGAGGAAGGGTTCGATGTGCTTGAATCAGCAATCACTGAATGCTGCAAGCGGTAGGAGGGGGAAACAATGAGACAGAATTTATGGATTAATGGTGAAAGCGTTGAATGTGATAAATACCGTCCGCTTTTTAATCCTTTTAATGGAGAAAAAATTGCCGATGTAGCAGAGGCAAGCAAAGAAGACGTGATAAAAGCGATAGATTCAGCTGCCGGGTCAGCAGGGACGATGGCAGAGATGGATGCCTATAAGCGTTCCGACATTCTCCGGAGAGTGGCTGAATTAATCCAGGAGGACAGGGAGGAGTGCGCCCGCCTGATTGCGGAGGAATCCTCCAAACCATTGAAGGCTGCATTTGGTGAAGTCGACCGTACCATCATGACCTATAAGTTTGCATCAGAAGAAGCAAGGAGGCTTCACGGCGAAACAATCCCGATGGACGCGGCTCCTGGAGGCGAGGGAAGAGTCGCCTATACGGTGAGGGAGCCGCTTGGAGTTATTGCTGCGATCACTCCTTTCAACTTCCCGATGAATCTTGTTGCCCATAAAGTCGGACCGGCAATCGCTGCCGGAAATACGGTAGTCCTTAAGCCAGCCAGCCAGACCCCATTATCAGCCTATAAAATTGCTTCCTATTTCCATGAAGCAGGGCTTCCTGCGGGTGCTCTCAATGTTGTGACAGGCAGCGGAAAAAGTGTTGGTGATGTGCTGATTGCCGATGACCGGGTGAAGATGGTCACTTTTACGGGAAGTCCTGAAGTTGGGAAGCATATCCGAGAAAATGCCGGGTTGAAACGAGTAACTCTGGAACTGGGTTCCAATTCAGCATTGATTGTCGATGATGGAACCGATCTTAAAAAGGTAATGCCAAGAATTGTTACTGGAGCCTTTTCTAATCAGGGGCAGGTTTGCATCTCTATCCAGAGGATTTTCGTACACGAAGCGATCGCTGCTGAATTTGTTTCTTTGTTTATTGAAGAAGCTGGCAAACTGAAGGTGGGAGATCCACTGGATGTGCAAACAGATTTAGCTGCAATGATCAGCGGAAATGATGTGACCAGGGCAAAAGCCTGGATTCAGGATGCAGTGGAAAGTGGAGCGGAGCTCGTATATGGCGGAGATAGTGAAAGACAAATCTTGAAGCCAACTGTGCTGCTCAATGCAAAGCTCACTGATAAAATTTCCTGTGAGGAAGTGTTCGCCCCGGTTGTCCACATTAATACATTCCTTGAATTCGCTGATGCGATTGCTAAGGCTAATGACTCAAAGTACGGGCTGCAGGCAGGAGTCTATACGAATGATCTTCAAAAAGCGATGCAAGCGGCAAAAAAACTTCATGTCGGCGGTGTGATGATCAATGAAATACCGACATTCAGGGTAGATCATATGCCTTACGGCGGTGTCAAAATGAGTGGAACCGGAAGAGAAGGGATTAAATACGCTTTAGAAGAGATGACCGAACTGAAGCTTGTTTCAATCAAACTGGATTGAATCGTCAGCCTGGCTTTAAGCCGGGCTTTTCATACGATTGAAATGTTGAATATCGGTAATAGGGGGTTTGAATATGCACTTAGGAAAAACATTAGCTTTATCGGAAAAGGAGTATAACATGACCGTTTATCTTGATAAACAGAATAAACGAGTCAGAGTAGAAGATTATTTAGGGAGTTTATCAAAAGTATTGGATCGAGCTGAAGGGTTTATTGAGAGTGAAAAGGCTGACAAATTGATTATCAAAGGAAGAAGAGAACATTTTACACAGCTGATCGAACGAGGTTTCAGTTTTGAAGCAAGTATTGATGGGTTCTTCCTGGGCTCTGACTGTGTGTTCTTTTCGAAGTTTTTCAGCGACGAAAGAAGGACTTCGCCGCATTGGCTTCAAGAGGATGGAATCATTAAAAGTGTTTACCATCTGGCAGAACCAGCACAGAAACTCACACCTCCAAAGGATTACATTTTGAAAAAGATGGACGAAACGGATTCAAAAGGATTGTCTCATTTATACAAAGTAGTTTTCCAAATTTATCCCACACCGTTGAATGATCCAGAGTATATCGTCAAAACAATGAAAGAAGGAACCATTTATTACGGATTTGTCCATGATGGTCAGATCGTAAGCGCTGCATCAGCAGAAGTGGACTCTTTTTATAAAAATGCAGAGATGACTGATTGTGCGACATTAAAAGAGCACAGGAAGCACGGATTGATGAAGGTGCTGCTAGCCCGCCTTGAGGAGGAACTGATCGAAAATGGCATATATTGTTCTTACTCCATCGCCAGGGCATTATCGTTCGGGATGAACGCAGCCCTCCATCAACTGGGTTATGCATACCGTGGCAGACTGGTGAACAATGTGTTTATCTATGATAAAATTGAAAACATGAACGTTTGGATAAAAGATTTGGCAAAACCGCCAAATTTTGGGCAGTGAAAAGACAGTTTTTCGGCACTCTGTCATATACTGAATATGGGAGTGTGATGAGATGAATTCAATATCCAATGTGACCGAAGAAATCTTGAGCGCAATATTGAAGTGCATCGACGAAGCAATCCATGTTGTGAATACAGACGGTATGACCATTTTCTATAATGAAGTAGCTGCCAGGCACGATGGACTGGAAATCAATGAGGTGATTGGAAAGCCGCTCCTTGCTGTATTCCCTTCACTGAACAATCAGTCCAGCACTCTATTGAAAGTAATTGAAACGAAGAAACCGATCTATAATGAAACCCAGTCCTTCGTCAATTTACATGGGCGAAAAATTGACACTGTCAACTCGACTCTGCCCATCTTTGTGCAGGGAGAATTGATTGGCGCAGTTGAAATTGCAAAGGATTATTCTCAAATCAAGCAGCTTTCTGAACGTCTGGTCGAAATTCAAAAGAGTCATAAGCATCGTGGCGGGAAAGCTGTTAAACAGCAAGCCGGCTATACGTTCAGCGACCTGATTACAAGCAATAAGCATTTTATGATGATTAAAAAGAAGGCAGAGAAACTGGCAAAATCTGATTCTCCGATTCTTGTGTATGGGGAAAGCGGGACCGGAAAGGAGCTTTTCGTCCAATCCATCCATAACGCCTCCAGTCGGGCAGCTGGACCTTTCATTGCGCAAAACTGTGCGGCAATTCCGGAAAACCTGCTTGAAAGCATCCTGTTTGGCACATCAAAGGGAAGCTATACTGGAGCAGTGGACAGGCCTGGATTGTTCGAGTTGGCTAATGGCGGAACACTTTTTCTAGATGAGCTTAATTCGATGCCCTTCGACCTCCAGGCCAAGCTTCTTCGTGTCCTTGAGGATGGCGCTGTCAGAAGAATCGGAAGCACTCATGTCATTTCTGTCAACGTCAGGGTGATTTCTGCGATGAACGTTTATCCTGCCCAGGCAATGGAAGCAAACCAGCTTCGGACGGATTTGTTTTACCGTTTGAATGTTTTGACATTCGAACTGATCCCCTTAAGGCAAAGGAAAGAAGATATCCTTTATTTGTCCGATATCTTTATCAGTCAATATAACAAGCAGCTGAGTAAGCATGTCTCCGGGCTTGATGATTATGTAAAAGCCATTTTCTGCAAACACCCATGGCCTGGCAATGTCAGGGAACTGAAGCATACTATTGAATACATGATGAATGTATGTGAAGGCAGTATGCTGACCGGACAGGATCTGCCGATGATGATGAAAAACATCCAGCCAGATCCTGCTGAAGAAACACGTACTTCATTTGTTTTGAGAGACCATCTAAAAGAGCTGGAAATCCAAATAATCAGTGATGCGCTGGATGCTTCTGGCGGAAATGTCCAGAAAGCAGCCGTCCTCCTCGACATTCCAAGACAAACACTACAATATAAAATGAAAAAATTAAATCTATGACATTCTAATCTGCCGAATTTTCAGCAGGTTATTTTCTTTTTTAAGATTAAATTCCCAAACTAGTTTACTAAAGCCTTGCAGGAAGCGGGATTGCCGAATTCTGAATAATCCGTCACTTTTGGCACGGAACTTGCATTATAAATAGCTATAAAAATAGCTAGGGGGAATTGGAATGAAACAGACTTTATATAAGCCTTTAAGACACTGGAAGGATATAGAACTTTGGAAGAATGTTACCGAGGAACAATGGAATGACTGGCTATGGCAGCTTACAAATACAATCAGGACACTTGATGATTTAAAGAAGGTTATTAATCTTACACCCGAAGAAGAAGAGGGTGTCAGGATCTCGACGAAAACAATCCCGCTGAATATAACACCTTACTACGCTTCATTAATGAATCCAGACGACCCGCGCTGTCCGATCAGGATGCAGTCAGTGCCAATCTCCAAGGAAATTCACAAAACAAAATATGATCTTGAAGATCCCCTTCATGAAGATGAAGATTCACCTGTACCTGGTTTGACGCACAGATATCCTGACAGGGTGCTTTTCCTCGTAACCAATCAATGCTCGATGTATTGCCGCTATTGCACAAGGAGGAGATTTTCGGGACAAATCGGCATGGGGGTTGCAAAGAAACAGCTTGATGCCGCAATCAACTACATCAGGAATACTCCTGAAGTTCGTGATGTCTTGATATCTGGCGGAGATGGCCTGCTGATCAACGATAATATTCTTGAATATATATTAAAAAACCTGAGAGAAATCGACCATGTTGAAATCATCAGGATTGGAACTCGTGCACCAGTTGTTTTCCCACAGCGCATCACAGAGAATCTTTGTTCAATCCTCAAAAAATACCATCCAATCTGGCTGAATACACACTTCAATACATCAATTGAAATTACTGAAGACTCAAAGCGGGCCTGTGAAATGCTTGCCAACGCAGGTGTCCCTGTTGGAAACCAATCCGTCATACTTGCAGGAATCAATGACAGTGTCCCGATTATGAAAAAGCTTATGCATGACCTCGTTAAAATTCGTGTCCGCCCTTATTATATATACCAATGTGACCTCTCTGAAGGCATCGGCCATTTCCGTGCCCCGGTCACAAAAGGCCTTGAAATTATTGAAGGCTTAAGGGGGCATACATCCGGCTACGCCGTTCCAACCTTTGTGGTCGATGCACCTGGCGGAGGCGGCAAAATTTCCTTGCAGCCAAACTACCTGATTTCCCAAAGTCCAGAAAAAGTGGTGCTGCGGAATTTTGAAGGTGTAATCACCTCTTATCCCGAGCCTGAAAGTTATGTTCCAGGCAGAGCAGAAGGATACTTCAAACAGGTATATCCAGAATATGAAAACAAAAAATCCAATACTGGTATTGCTGCTATCATGAATGACAGTGAATTCAATCTCATTCCCGAAGGACTTCGCAGACTGGATCGGAGAGAACAATATGAAGTCGATCCTGCGCATTCATCATTAAAAGATAAACGTGAAAAACGAGATGAGCTAAAAGAAAAGAAGTTTTTATCTCAGCAGAAAAAAGGGCCTGAAGCGACTGATGAGCAAGGGGTAACTCCAACATCTGCCACGGAATAAGGAGGGAAAGCAGTGAAAAAGTGTGACTGGTGCAGCAGCGAAAACGTAAGAAATGTAACTGACAGGGTATTTTGGGAGCTGCCGGATGGTTCACGTGCAATTCAGATTGATGAGACACCAACTGTAAAATGTCTCGATTGTGAAATGATCTATCAGACAGATTTAATCACAAAAGAAATAGAAGACCAGCTGTTTTTAATCAATACTAAAAAATTAGATAAAGTGCTTACTTTTGAGGAACTTATGACGCAGCCAAGAATACTAAAGAGGAATTATTTTGATTTTTCTTCGTAGAATTACTATATTATTTTTCTAATATTTTTAGGCACTCAGCAATGAGTGCCTTTGTCATGTGAAAGTATAACTTACTAACGGACAAATTTAGATGATTTCTAAAATGTGAAAATCCTATTTAAATTTACTTAGTTGTTAACGTATTCTTATTATGCTAAAGTAAATTTAATTTTTGGAGAAGGAGAAGAAAAATGGATACTCGTTACCAGTATGAGCAAATAGACTACCAAGTAGATTTGCCGATTAAAATCTTTACGCAAACCGTTGAACGTTTTCCATATCATTGGCACGAAGATCTTGAACTCCTTTTCGTTCTAGACGGTTCCTTAGAGATAAGAGTAATCAGGATAGCTTTCAACTTGAAGAGGGGGATTTGTTCCTTGTGAATGGGAACGAACTCCATTTCGTCAACTCTAAGACTGCAATAGGGAAAACACATGTTTTAGCACTTCAAATTGATCATAAATATGTAAAAAAACATAATTTTAACCTTTCAGAAAAAAGGTTTTATTTAAACTCTAAAAAAATGGTAACTGAATCCACATACACACTCGATCATATCAAATACATATTAGCAAATATGATGGACCTCATACTTAACAGAAAGAATCTGTACCATTTAAAAATTGAGAAATTATTACTTGAGTTAATTGTCATACTATTGGAACATTATGAACTTCCTACACAGACTAAAGAGAGAGAGATAGCTCGCGACCAAAGACTGCTTGAGATATTAAAATATAAGAATCACCATTGTATGGATTCCCAATAAAGTTTACAGGAAATTGCAGACGAGTTTTCTTTAAATCCACAATATTTATCAAGATATTTTAAGTCAAATGTTGGGAAATCATTTAAGAAGAAACTAGACAGCATCAGACTTAATAAATCATTATTTTCATTAAGGACAACAGATGAGACGATTACAGAAATAGCACTAAAATATGGTTTCCCTGATAACAAAGCCTATTACAGGGTATTTAAGGAAGTGTTAGGAATTACACCGATGCAATATCGAGAGAAATATAAGGTTGATATTGAAAAAAACATTCCTAAAGATTACTTGAATATTAATAGCGGTGAATCACTGGTGAACTTATTTAAACACCTAGTGAAAAAAGATAGAAATGACGAAAATAGAAAAGACCTTATAACTGATGGACAAAAATATTATATTGACATGAAGGAATTTAAAGGAAAGATTACTCCAACCTTTACTAAATTAATGGCCTATGGATATGCCCCTCATGCTCTTAGAAGGGATTTTACTGATCAGCTGCAACAAATCCAACAGGAAAATGGGTTTGAATATGTTCGATTTCATGGAATCTTTGCCGATCAACTTCTTGTTTATAACGAGAAACAGGATGGAACATATTATTTTAATTTTAATCATATTGATTCTCTTTTAGATAATTTATTAAAGGCAAATGTAAAACCTTTTATTGAAATAGGTTTTATGCCAAAGGATTTAGCGAGTACAGAAGATAAGATTTTCTGGTGGAATGCATTTGTTTCTCCACCTAAGGATATGAATAGGTGGTTAATATTGTTAGAAGCCTTTTTCAAACATATCATTAACCGCTACGGTTTAATGGAGGTAAGAACCTGGTATTTTGAATTTTGGAATGAACCAGAGGTTAAAAGTTTTTGGTCAGGAACCGAAGAAGAGTTTTTTAAGTTGTATGAAAAAAGCTATAAAAGAATTAAAAGGATTGATTCTGAAATTAGACTAGGTGGATTTGGGCTTATGTCACTTGCAGACTCCTGGTTGGAGAACTTTGAGTCCTTCATGAGGAAAAAAAACATTCACATAAGAAGATCGGAAAATACAGGTAGGTGCCGCTCCTGTTACAACAGGAATAAGTGTTGATGGGAAGACATTGGTAGCGACGCTGAATGCTGAAAATGCTCTGGCAATTGTTGATCTGGAAAGTGGAAACATAGAGAAGGTAGGAGTTGGCATTGGCCCGGCTCAGGTATACCTTGCTTCGAATAATGAATTTGCCTATGTCGCCAATCAGGGAACATAGAGTAATCCTTCTAACAGCATAACGATTGTTGATCTAAAATCAAAAGCAGCTATATCTACGATTGAAACCGGCAAAGGAGCACATGGCGTGGTGCTGAGTGGGGACAGTTATACTGCGTATGTAACTAATATTTCGAAAATACGGTAAGCATAATAGACTTATAACGAAAGAAGTAAAACAAACGATTAAGATTGGAGAAGTCCCAAATGGAATCACGATCATGAAGTAATGGATGGATGCCGCGCCTTATATCTTTGAGGGGCGGCTTCTTGCATTACTGAATACAATTATTCGTCACATAAACTCGATTATTTCTACACATTTGATTTATACAATCATAATGAAAAAAGGTTTCTCTATAGTAAAGGAGGCTTTGTATACCATGAACCAAGTAATGATGACTGAAGATGCAAGTAAAATAATCTGGGAGATGATTGAAGCATTTGTTGAGGAATTGCCTAATATGAAATTCAAAAGCAGAGGTGATTGGGTGGCATTAATGAATTATAAAAAAGGAGTCATGAGATTTTAGGAAATTCCAATAGGGTCAATTGGAGGAAGATAAATGAACAAGTATAAAAGAATCGTGCTTGTGGCAGCAATAGTTGTGTTATTTGGAGGTTCCGTTTATTTGATTTTAGACTTTGACAAAAATGCACAGTCAGTCACGCCTACCATCGCTGAACAGGTGAAGGGAAAAAAAGAGGTGGCTGGATTGAATCAAAAAGATGACAGCCTTACAAAAACGGATACCCAAGGAGCTGTTGCCGTAAAAGCCACAATCATTCCGGAGAAAAGCAATACCAACCAACTGGTGTTTGAGTTGGTGTTGAATACGCACTCTGTCGATCTATCAAAATACAATATCACTAAAGCCTCCAAGATTGTTTTTGATGAAAGGGAAGAAAGCCAAGAATTCATATGGAAAGCATCATCAGAGGATTCTCATCATATGAGCGGAATATTAACTTGGGATGGACAAGTGACTGTTGACTTCAAAGAGGTGAGCCTTAAATTGGAGCAAATCGATAATATACCAGTGAGAACGTTTAGTTGGACAAATGAGGATATTTTCCAGTCCGCCAAGGAGGGAGAACAGTGAAAAAGAATCGGTTGATGGTGTCGGGGGCAGCTATATTACTGCTGCTCTCCATTATTTACGTGATAGGACTAAAGAATAGTAACACAATGGTTGCCTATATTCCGAATGTCGATGAAGGGACTATTTCTGTTATTGATACTAAAAAAGATAAGGTTATGAGAACGCTTAAAGTAGACAATGTGCTATCCGACGGGATTGAGGCCAGTAAAGATGGTAAATGGATTTATGCTGGGAATTATAGTCGCGGGGAGCTATTGGTTATTGATTCTAAAACAGGGGAAATAGTAAAAAGAATTGATACAGGCAAGAACCTTCATGGAATTGATATGACTCCGGATGGGAAGTACTTGTACCTGGCGAGCGGGGATTTCAAGGAAGGGAAAGAATTCAACTATATAACCGTAGTAGCAACCGGCAGCCATAAAGTGGTCAAAGAAATCCCCACTACATCAAAAAGCCCGTCGCATATAGATTTCAGCAGAGATGGAAGCCTGGCTTACGTCGCGAATATTCTGTCAAATGATATTACATTGATTAGCACAGAAACATTTAAGATCATCGCAACAATTCCAGTCGGCACCATTCCAAATGAGGTCGAGCCTTCAGCGGATGATAAATACCTTTACGTAGCGAATGTAACAGATGGTACCGTATCCGTTGTAGACTTAATAAACAGGGCAGAAATAGAAACAGTAAAAGCAGGAGAAGGAACACATGGGTTAGCTCTCTCTGCTGATGGAAAATTTTTGTTTGCATCCAATCGTATATCGAATGACCTCATTAAAATTCATTTGGATACTAGAAAACTTGAGGGGAATGTGCTGACCGGGAAAACCGCCAATCATGTCTCATTGGTGCCAGGAACAGATAAACTCTATGTCACTAACAAGGATTCTGATGATTTAACTGTGGTGGATGCTAAATCAATGAAGATTCTTTCAAAGATTAAGCTTGGTAAGACTCCGCATGAAATCAGTTTTGCAATTGCAAAGTAATAGAAAAAACCTAAAGAATCTAGCTAGAGTTGAATCCTTTATTTATTCTGTCAAGGGCCACTACGCAGAAATAGACTACAGCTTTTATATCATAACAATCCCTGCCAAGATAAAGGGGATTTTAAATCCCTTCCTCGCCCGAATAACTACTGCATTCAGCTCAGTTTCTGTTGTAGGGGTTATGCTATTAAAGTGCTAGCCTGACAGCCAATGCAATTTGACTTCGACTGCAGGAAAGTGGCTGGAAAACTTCAGTTTTTCGTATAGAAAGAGGCCAATATCAACGACTCCGGTAAGTTTAGAAGAAGTTGCGAGGACTAAATCTAGTTAGGTTCCAACTAGAGAGGAAATCGGAAAACACGTTGAGGAAAGGCTATATATACCGCTTGAAGAAGGGATTGAAAGTAAAAAAGGAAGCCAGGTAGGCTTCCTCTTTGAAATCAGTTTTCTTATTCTACATTTTAATGCTCTAACGGAAGAGGTTATTATTCGGGTTTATTATTAGCATCAGGATCTGGAGTGAAGTTTACTTTAAATCCATCGTATTTAACCATGTTCACCATTCCAGCAGTGGCATGATGCAAATCGTGACAATGGAAGAGCCAGTTTCCAGGGTTATCTGCTTTAAAGGCAACAACATATTCATCACCTGGTTTTAAGTTAATTGTATCTTTCATGATAGGAGCACCTTCCACAGGTTTTCCATTCTTGCTGAGGACCTGAAAGAAGTGGCCGTGTAAATGCATTGGGTGATCATCCATCATAGAATTATTTGTCAGGGTCACTTTAACAAGATCACCTTCCTCAACAGTTATGTTATCTGTTTCTGGGAAAGTCTTGCCGTTAATCGTATAGGCCATTTCGTTGCCATCCATAGCAGTGTTTAAATCCATTTTATATTCAACATTATATTTTTGATCCAGTGAGAACTCACCCTTTTCAGAACCGCCATAATTCATAAATGTGAATTCGGGAAGCTTTTCGGACTGGTTGGACTTGTCAGATGAATCAGTAGAATTTTCATATTGAATTTTTGTCTTCATTCCACTTGAAACTTCCATGTCTCCGTGCCGTTCTATGAACCATTCTCCCGGGTTGTTTGCCGTAAATTCAATGTCATATCGCTCACCTGGTGCTATAGCAATCACATGATCTCTCAATTCTTTTGGTTCATTTAGTTCTTGTCCGTCAATTGCTGCTACTTTAAAGTCATGTCCATGCAGGTGGATTTTATGAGACATATACCCTACATTGACAAGACGAATTCTGACCTTTTCACCTTCTTTAACCTTTAAAGGCTCAATACTTTTACCGCTTTTGCCATTTATCGTAAAGATATCGTAAGCACTCATATCATGGCCCATTCCATTCATGCTGTCATTCCCGTGCGAGCCCATATTCCCATGATCCATGCCACTCATGCTGGTATCCGAGGAATTGGCCTCTTTATCACCATCTTCATCTGACCCCATATTCCCGTGGTCCATTCCTTCCATGCTGGACTTACCTTCTGCAGGGTTGCTCATCCACTCGTCAAGCATAAGGGTATAATCACGATCATAAGACTTATCATTTGGTTCTACAATAAATGAACCGTAAAGCCCTTTATCCATTTGTTCAACAGCATTTTGATGGGTATGGTACATATACGTTCCTGGATCTTCAGGGATAAATTCATATGTGAAGCTTTCACCTGGCTGGACTGCATTTTGTGTCACACCAGGGATGCCATCCATTTCATTTGGCACTGTAATTCCATGCCAGTGTATAGAGATTGGTTCATTCAGTTCATTTTTAAGATTGATTTTTAATTTCTCTCCTTGCTTTACCCGAATTTGGGAGCCGGGTACAGAGCCATTGAAAGTAAGTGCTTTTACGCTAACATCCTCATTTAGCTGGTGCATGGCTTCTTTGGCAATAATATTTATTTCATTGCCAGTAAGTGTTTCAGTAACGGTTGCTGTTTGTAGACCTTCTATATTTTCATTTACTTCAGAGCTAGGTTCTTCTTCCATGTTTTTGTGATCCATTTCACTCATACTGCTACTGGAACAGGCAGCAATAAAAAGGGTGGATAAAATGAGAATTGAAAGTAACTTTAATTTCATAGCTGTATACCTCCAGAAATTTTTTAAGGAAATCATAATACAAATAAATGCAGAAATTATGGATGAAAAATTCATTTCTTTTTTTTGAAAAGGTTATTAGGGCAAGACTTACCATGAAAATTTTGAAAAGGTATTTTTTTAGTAAACAATAATTAGAAATTTTCGCAAAAAGTAATGTTAAGATTGGTCCTAAATAGGAGGTGGAGAATATGGATAAATGGAGCAGGAGAACATTTATAGCTAAAACGCTCAAAGGGACGGCAGGAGTTATTGGCGTTTCTGTTCTTCCTCTTGGTTTGAATGCTTGCCACAATATCAAAAAGGTGGATACTAGTTCGATGGCCAGCCTTGGACCTATCAGTGAATTGGAAAAGGGAGAATTCCTTAAGAAAGTGCCTTATAAAACAACCGTTCAAGATGCATGGGTTGAACAGAAAATGGAAGGGGTTTGTATACATCAATAAAAACGCAAATGTGGACTCTTTAATGATTATGTCACCTGTATGTACACATTTGGGATGTATTGCTGGAAAAGCAGAGCAGGGTTTGAATTCATAGGAAGGAGTCGCGTTTTATTGTCCCTGTCATGGAGGGAAATATGACGAATTTGGTGTAAATATCGGTGGCCCCCCTCCAAGGCCGCTGGATATTTTTGAGGCATTTGTCCAGGATGGAATAGTGTATATTGCCATATTGAGTCCCGTCAAACGGGAATAATCACTAAGACCGAAGGAGTGATGTCCTATATCGTGTTGTCGCTTCAGGAAAGAAAAGAGTTCGGACAAGAAAATGCCCAACGGCTTATTTTTTGTGATTTGGTTTATGATAATGGGAGTGGTAAGCATATTGAGTATATTACTCAACTAATTCAGCTATCAAATTGATTGGTGTTGTTGGGTTTGAGAAAGGAACAAATTTTTCAGGGAGATCCTTAATCGAATCTACGAAAGCCGCCAATATCCAAGAGGCTTTCGTTTTTTCTTTGGAAACTGCAAATTGGCTGTATCCATATCTAAATAATACTTTGTTATGAAACAGCATTTCGTCTAGAAAGTCGTTCAAAGTGACACACTCTGGGCTGATAACTAAAGAGAGGGAGAGAGGGATTGCATGTTATGTTTATGAATATATATGTGAGGCACATGGCTGTTGGATTGATAAGCATTATTCTAGCTTATCTATTCTTTATTAGTAGGTCTGAATGGAGTTCTATGCATGCCTGGAATAGAGCCTATGCTGATGTATCACTTCTTCTTCTCGTCATAACTATTATGATCGGTCCCTTAAGTAAATTGAGTAACCTATTTGTCCGCTTTTTATCTTGGAGAAGGGAGTTAGGGGTCTGGTGCTGCATCATGGCTTTATTGCATGTACATGTATTATTCCAAGGATGGTTTTACTGGGAACCGATCAGACTGATCATTGGTGTTAACCAAGAAACTGGCCAGCTTTCGTTTGACCCGGTTTCACCCTCGCTAACCTAGTTGGTGCTGTGGGACTAGTCTACTTATTTATGCTTGCTTTAATATCGAATAATTATGCAATAAACGTTTTAGGGAGAAGGACTTGGGATTACCTCCAGAAGAAAAGTGGGACTCTATATATTTTGGCATTATTGCACATTGCATTTTTCCTCTTCTTTTTCAGATTAGGCAGCTATAATTGGATGCAAAAGCCTTTTTATGGTCACCGTAATAGCCATTTTCTTGCTGCAGTGGGCCGTATTCATTCGAAGTGTTTTCAAAAGCAAAACAGGAAAATATAAATGATGCCTCAATCAATATCAAGGATAAACAAAATTTGTTTACAAAAATCCTGAGTCATTTAATTTACAATGGAATAAAGAATAGGCAGATTAAAAAGGAGGGAATGCTCCTTTTAGAATTCATACTTTATGCAAAAAATAGAAGTTATATTGCCTTTTTAATGAAATACTTATAAAATACAAATCGTAATCATTACTATTTATTAATGGAGGAGGTAACATTCTGTTTAAATCACTGTGGCTAATATTGTTTGCGTCTAGCATCCTAGTTTTCGGAGGGTGCAGTCAAGCAGCAAAAGACGATACTGACAATGAATCAGATGAAGAGAAGATTAAAATTTTCACGACAATTTTTCCGCTTCAGGATTTTTCAGAAAAAATAGGTGGGGATTTTGTAGAAGTAGAAAACATCGTACCAGCAGGGTCTGATGCTCATTCCTTTGAACCTACAACTAAAACCATGGTCAAAATTGCTGAAGGGGATGCGTTCATTTATTTAGGAACGGGAATCGAGGGTTTTACTGATGCCGTCATTAGTGCTGTGAAAAATGAGGATACAGCCATTGTTAAAGCATCCGAAGGCATTCCGCTAATAAGTGCATATGAATCTCCTGAAGATGAACATGAAGAAGAAAATGAAGAAGAAAATGAAGGGGAACATACTGGAGAAGAGGGGGATTTTGATCCTCATGTCTGGCTAGACCCAGGGCGATCCGTGCAGCTTGCTGAAAATTAAAGAATGCATTAATCAAAATCAATCCCAGACAGCAAAATTACTTTGAAAAGAATTTTCAAACTCTGAAAACTAATTTAGAAGCTGTAGATTCCAACTTTGAAAGTATGGTCAACGAGTCACAAAATAAAACTTTCGTCGTTGCCCACTCTGCCTATGGTTATTGGGAAGATGCATATGGTTTGAAGCAAATAGGAATTAGCGGTCTTTCTCCTAGTGCTGAACCGTCTCAAAAACAGCTCTCAGAAATAGTAAAAACCGCTGCAAAAGCTGAATTGGATTATATCCTTTTCGAGCAAAATGTCGAGAATCGGGTGGCCGAGGTCATAAAAGAAGAAATCGGGCAGAAACTTTGATTCTTCACAATTTAGAATCATTAACAGAAGAAGATATTAAAAACAACGAAGACTATATTAGCTTGATGAATAAAAATATTGAAACCTTAAAACGAGCGTTAGAGGTTAATTAACTTTGTTTGATTATAGCGTAGTTTAATTATTTTTTTTGGTTGTAAAACAAATCTGCCAGTTGTAAACGGACCTTTGCGAGGGTTACAGAAACGAATGGTGAAGCATTTAAATTTACATTGCACCAGTACCTCGCAGTATATGCTTGGAGCATGCCGTCATATGGTTTGATAAGCAAAAAAACAGGCACTTGATGTCTGTTTTTTTTGCCCTCAAGAAGTTAAAATACCTTTCTTTCACCTAGGTTCTACGCTGGAATTTTTAATTTGAATATCTAAAAAATAGTGAAGAAGGGGTAATATGGAATGGTATTTTCCTGTGCAACTGCAATAGAATTCAACCGGTAAATAGTCTATAACTTTACTTTAGGTCATATAAATACAGTAGATTTGATAGGAATAGAACGGAGGGAACGAATGAACAAAAGACATCAAAATACTATATTTATATTACAAGTTCACAGGATTTATTTCTCTCTATTTTTATTAATCTTTGGTATCATATTTTTCATTAATTTTCTTGATTTAAAAGAAAAATTGAGTTCTTCCATTATTACAGCTACTAGTGAAAAGGTACATACCAATATCCTCTTAAGCCTCATGTCAACTGAAATTGCTTCACTTAGACCAAGTATTGATGAAAAAGAAACACCCTCTATCTCCCGAGCGGTATTCCTCACTATCACAAATATTTGGCCCGAAGACATTAGAACATTTCTTGGCAGAGAAATTCCTGGTTTCTCCAACTTCAACACAGAAATTGCTATCGCTGGAAGAGGAACAGACCTCACTACTCTGCCAATGGAGTCAGCTCCCCCGGTGGAGGTGCTGTTAAAGGAGAAAGAACGAGCAGATAAGGAGCTAGCGAAAACAAATGTTTCTCAAGAGAATCCGGTTACGCCTGTCCCTAAAACTGAAAAAGATGTGGCGTATATTTATCATTCGCACAGCTGGGAAGCTTTTTTACCAACTTTACCTGGAAAGAAAACGGCAGATGAAGCTGTTAGTTTAAATGAAAGTAAAAACATCATTGCGGTTGGGAAGAAGCTAAGAGATGAATTAATGAAAAAAGGCATTGGAGCAAGCCATAGCACATCCAATGTTACAGAAGAATTGAAAAAGAAAAATTGGAATTACAATGATTCCTATACGCTTTCAAGGGAGACAGTAAAAGAGGTAATGGCACAAGAATCGTCAATTAGTTATCTTATTGATATTCATAGAGACTCCCAGCCAAGAAAGCTTACAACTACAATTATAAATGGAAAACCCTACGCCAGATTGTTTTTTATTGTGGGAAAAGATAACAAAAACTATGAAAAAAACCTTGCCTTGGCTAAAGAGTTAAATAAAATGCTAGAAGAGAAATTCCCAGGAATCAGCAGAGGTGTTTTTGTAAAGACAAAAGATGATGGGAATGGAGTATATAATCAAGACCTTTCCAGCCAATCGATGCTGCTTGAGTTTGGAGGAATAGAAAATAATAGCATTGAATTGGATCATTCTATTAAAGCATTTGCAGAAGTTTTCAGTGAATATTATTGGGAAGCTGTGGAAGTAAACGGGAATTGATTGTTTTAGTTTTGGCGTTTTAAAATAGACTATCTCCCTCTTGTTAAATCACTTAAAATCCTCAAATCATATATATCAATATGGTGCTTCATAAAAAATGCACAGTTTTATGGGATATTAGTGACAAAAGTAAAGGAATAATAGATTTCAGGAGGGAAACGATGTCTAAGAAGAAGAAACAAAACAAAGAGCAAAAGTTTGACTTAGGGTGGCTCTTTCTAGTAGTAATGGGTTTATTCGTGATTATAATTCTTCTTCCTAATAACGGAGGAAATAAAATGACATTTTCTGACTTGCATGGTCTGAGCTATTCAGAAGATGGAGAAAAGTTAATTGCAGCAGTCCATGATGGTTTAAAGGTATACTCTAATGGATCATGGTCAATACCAGAAGGACCAAAAAATGATTATATGGGGTATTCACCCGTTAAGGATGGATTTTACAGCAGTGGACACCCAGCACCTGGTTCTAACCTTCAAAATCCCTTAGGAATTGTAAAAAGCAAGGACAATGGACAGACGGTTGATGTAGTTGATTTGCATGGGGAGGCAGATTTCCATGCATTGTCCGTAGGGTACGAAACAGAAGAAATCTATGTCTTTGCATCTGAACCTAATTCCAAAATGAAAAAACAAGGATTTTACTACTCAAATAATCAGGGAGAAACCTGGAATTTAATGAATTTGCAAGGGATTTCCGGCTCTCCTTTAGTAATGGCGGCACATCCTTCCAAAAAGGGAACATTCGCAATTGGAACAGATCAGGGTCTCTATCTTTCTGAGAACTATGGGGATTCGTTTGAACAGATAGTAACGGATTTAAGTGTGAGTGCTGCTGTATTTTCAGATGATGATACAATAATTGCAGGAACAAATAATGGTGACAAGCGAATCTTACAAATTAATATCAGTGATAGTAGTTTCAGTAATTTAAATATGCCCCAAAACTTTGAGGGAATTATCTCTTATATTGCCGTAAACCGTGAAAACAAAAAAGAGCTCTCATTTGCAACCGACCTACTAAATGTATATACAAGTAGTGATAGTGGGAAAACATGGGAAGAAATTGTTGAAGAAGGTAACAGTAGGAAGTCAGGATAAAAGTGATCTTAAATAGAAATGTAACCTGTTATAGGAAATTATATAAAATTGCATGAAGTATACTGTCAAAAGAGTGAAGCATGACCTAAAAGCCACCCCTGTATAATAAACGAGGGATGGCTTTTCCTAAATTCTCCGTAATAGTGCCAATCATTCATTTTCTTTATGTCCCGTAATAGAACAATAAACCCGGTTATGCAGATCTGTAGAAGACATTTCAGTGTTTTTAGATGGCAACTATGTTTAAGAAATGGATTCGCAGAATCGAGTATTCAACTTGCTAAATATCTTAATGACACTAAAATGATAAACCCCTTTTTATGTACAAAATGATACATAGGTAGTAGACAGGCAATGCCAACAAAGCAAACTGGAAATCAACTACAATGCTTCTCTTGTTTCGCGTTCACATTAATTACATATTTTTCAAAAATTAAATTTATTTATATTTACATAGGGTACAGGGGTATAGTATATTAATTGTAGAAGGGGGGAAGCTAAATGCATCCTGAAATAAAAACGAATACTTTAATCGCTGATGAAGTAAATTGTTACGCGTTTGAAAGAAAAAGTCATCACTCGGATAAAGTGAAAAACTCGCTTGTGGTTCGACTAAACCGAATAGAAGGTCAAATACGTGGCATAAAAGGGTTAATCGAAAGAGACACTTATTGTGATGATGTTATTACACAAATATCAGCAACCCAATCTGCGTTGAACAGCGTGGCAAAAGTTCTTTTAGAAGGACATTTAAAGGGATGCGTAGTGGACCGCCTGGAGCAAGGAGATTTCGATGTAATAGATGAAGTACTCGTTACTATTCATAAGTTAATAAAAAAGTAAAGGAGCTGTTAGAAATGGAAAAGGTAACATTAAATGTAGTAGGTATGTCGTGTGGACATTGTGTCAAAGCGATTGAAGGTAGTGTAGGAGAATTATCTGGAGTTTCAAATGTTAAAGTTCATCTAGAAAGCGGAAAAGTCGATGTTGAATACAGCCCAACGGAAGTTTCCCTGGATAAGATTAAGGAAACTATTGATGATCAAGGTTATGATGTGAATTAATTATGAAGAAGGGTGTGCTTAATGGGACACCCTTTCTTTTTAAAAAAATACATACCCTGTGTGGGTATATAACAGTTTTTAAAAATATAGTATGTATCCTTATTTCTATCTAAAAAGGAGGAAGAATAATGGATGAGAAATCTATAGCAAAGACTCAAACTAATCCTTCAGGAGAAAACGTCACATTGAATATCACTGGAATGACATGTGCTGCGTGTGCCACACGCATCGAGAAAAACATTGCCAAAGTTCCAGGTGTACAAAAGGCTAATGTGAACCTCGCTACAGAGAAAGCTTCTGTTATATATGATCCTGATGTTGCTACTGTTGATGATGTCATTGCTAAAATAAAAAAGACCGGCTATGGGGTTCAAGAGGAAAAAGTTCAACTCGATATCATCGGAATGACATGTGCATCATGTGCAACTCGTGTTGAAAAAGCGTTGGAAAAGGTCGAAGGAGTTACTGGTGCAGCTGTCAATTTAGCAACTGAAAAAGCAATTATTGAATATATTCCTGGAAATACAAATATCGAGCAAATCATGGCAGCTGTAAAAAAAGTCGGCTATGATGCCAGGGTAGTAGGCGATCGGGATGATGATTATGAACGCAGTGCAAGGGAAAAGGAATACAAAACTCAGGTCAGAAAATTTACTGTAGGAGCAATCTTATCTGTGTTTTTCTTAGTTCAAATGATATCGGATTTTGCGATGGAATATGGAAATGGGATGTTCTTTCATATGAGTCCATGGGTTCAATTCCTTCTTGCTACTCCAGTTCAATTCTATGTAGGTGGCCATTATTACCGTGATGCCTTCAACGCGGTTCGTGGGGGCAGTGCAAACATGGCTGTTTTAGTTGTACTGGGGACATCAGCAGCATATTTTTACAGTCTAATTGTCACGATATTAGGTACAGGGCAATTTTTATATTATGAAGCAGCTGCCATTGTTATGACCTTAATTGTTTTGGGTAAATTGCTTGAAACAAGAGCAAAAGGACAAACATCAGAAGCGATTAAAACGCTCATGGGACTTCAAGCAAAAACAGCAAAGGTCCTACGAAATGGAGAAGAACTTGATATTCCACTAGAAGAGGTTCAAACAGGTGACTTGATTTTTGTTCGAGCAGGAGAAAAGGTTCCAGTAGATGGAGAAATAATCGAGGGAAATACTACAGTTGATGAATCCATGCTTACCGGTGAAAGTATGCCTGTTACAAAAGGAAAAGGCGACACAGTTATTGGAGCAACTGTAAATAAACACGGGGCGTTTACCTTTAAAGCGACCAAAGTTGGAAAGGATACTGCATTAGCTCAAATTATCAAACTTGTCGAAGAAGCTCAGGGCTCAAAAGCCCCTATTCAGAAACTTGCCGATAAAATATCTGGAATCTTTGTCCCGATTGTCATACTAATTGCATTAGGTACTTTTGCTATAACTTATTTCCTGGCAGGATTTACGCCTGCCCTTGTCAGCACTATTGCTGTGCTGGTTATTGCATGTCCTTGTGCATTAGGCTTGGCTACACCAACTGCAGTAATGGTTGGTACTGGAAAAGGTGCTGAAAATGGCCTCCTTATTAAAGGAGCTGAACATCTTCAAACAGCACAGCGGGTAACTACCGTTGTACTGGATAAGACCGGTACTATAACTAAAGGAGAACCCGATGTAACAGATATCATCACATTTGGGGAATACAGTGAAAATGAATTATTGCAATTAGCTGCTTCTGCCGAAAAAGGATCAGAGCATCCACTTGGAGAAGCAATTATTAATGGAGCAAAAGGGAAGAATCTTCAGCTCCAGGATGCTCAAAATTTTAATGCCATCCCAGGGCATGGAATTCAAGTGGACATAAATGATCAAAAGGTATTTATAGGGAATAAAAAGTTAATGCACAAAAATAGTATCGTTATTGATACTGCATTAAATCGAATGGAAAAACTTGAAGGTGAAGGGAAAACTGCTATGTTAATAGCAGTTAATGACAACCTTGCCGGTATAATCGCAGTTGCTGATACAGTAAAGGAAACATCTGCAAAAGCAATTAAACACCTTAAAAACATGGGCATAGAAGTTATTATGATAACTGGCGATAATAAATTGACAGCCGAGGCTATCGCCAATCAGGTGGGGGTTGATCGGGTACTTGCCGAAGTTCTCCCAGAAGACAAATCAGCCGAGGTAGAAAAATTGAAGCAGGAAGGGAAAATTGTAGCCATGGTCGGGGATGGTATCAATGATGCACCAGCACTAGCTGCTGCGCATGTTGGTATTGCCATTGGAACAGGTACAGATGTTGCTATGGAAGCTGCGGATATCACCTTAATGCGAGGTGATTTGATGGGAATAGTTGATACAATTAGCTTATCAAAATCTACAATGAGAAAAATCAAACAAAATCTTTTCTGGGCATTTGCGTATAATGTCATATTGATACCGGTTGCAGCAATCGGCCTTTTAAACCCAATTCTCGCTGGAGGAGCTATGGCTTTCAGTTCTGTTTCAGTAGTTGGCAATACACTGTTTTTACGAAAATGGAAACCTATTCGCTAGAAAAGGTCTAGAAAAAAGTACAAGAAATGGGAGTGACTTACTGAGTCATTCTCGTTTCTTCCCTTACCTATGAAAAAACCATACTGATTAGTAATTTTTAAATGATTGCCTTCTATGCAGTTATTAAGTAATAATTTTGACTTTCAGATAAATGTTCGCAGATGGGGAATAAAAGATTAAGGGAATTGATGTGTCTAATTACTAATTCAGGGTAAGATAATCTAAAATGCCAAAGGAGGAGTTTATTGAATGTTAAGAATTAATACAAGAAGATTAATGCTATTTGTATTGCTGACATTTCTTTTATTACTACTAGGGGCATGTGCAAATGCAAATGAAGAAAAAAATGAAAGTACGGGTACTAACAATACAGAAGAGACCCAGGATAATATGGATGAAGATATGGAAGATATGGATCATGGCAATATGGATATGTCCGGTTCGGGTGAAGTTCCTGAAGGTTTAAAAGAGGCGGCTTCACCAGCTTATGAAGTTGGGAGCAAAGCAATTATTGAATCCGATCATATGCCTGGTATGAAAGGTGCGGAATCAACTATTGTAGGGGCATATGACACAACGGTTTATACTGTTTCATATACTCCGACTACCGGGGGAGAAAGAGTGGAAGATCATAAATGGGTGATTCATGAAGAGTTAGAGGGAGTCGGACAAGAAACAGTTAAACCTGGATCAGAAGTTACTATAAATGCTGAACATATGGAGGGAATGGACGGGGCAACTGCTGAAATTGATTCTGCTGAACAAACAACAGTGTACATGGTTGATTTCACACTGACTACAAATGGTGAAGAAGTAAAAAATCATAAATGGGTAACAGAGGATGAACTATCACCGATTGAATAAAACAACTTAAAAATAACAGGGTGTCAGGTAAGTCATATTTTAGACTTTCTGAACACCCTTTTTTATATGATTATTTTTCGAGTTACCCTTTGTAAATAAAAGGCCGTTATATAAGATAATTAAGATGTTCTTTCTTCTATTTTAGTTCTTCTAAATACTGCCTCAATTCTTGCTACAATTCTGCCTCACTAGATCGTTTTAAAGGAAACAGAGAGTGGAAAAAAAATAATTGGTTATCAGTTGCTAAATTATTAAAATGCTTTAGCCATTGAACTTTAGTCTTGAATAAACAATACTTTATGACTTGTCTAAGTTGATTCTTGAATCAACTTGAATAAGGAACGACGTCCGATAATCTAGGATTATCAGATTTCTCCACATTTTCTTGATTTTTTTAATCTATTATATAATGAGTAATACAAATAAAATGAAGTAGTTATTGAGTTAGGGTGAGAATTTTATATGCCTTCTAGGTTGAAGAATATATCTTTTAAATTGGGCCTTTTGTTCAGTGGGATATTTGTCTGCTTCCTTCTACTGCTTGGTTTGGTCCTCTATGGTGTTTTCACAAATGTCTTGATTGATTATATTAAGCAGGATGTCCTCACGCGTGGAAACAATCATGCCCGTATTTTAGAAGAAAACTTCGACCGGGCAACGATTGGCCATGTGGTTGAAATGGAACAGGGAGTCACAACTGAGGTGCTTATTGTAGATTCCGAAAACAATATCATCGCTGCTTCAAAAGACCCCGACAATGACATGAAGAAGCATCTTGGAGAAAACAGGAAAAAAAGCAGTTATATTCTAGAAGATGATTGGAGGGACCATCGCTATATCATCTCAGTCTCTGTTATTGGCGATCAAGAAGGGTATGTTTACATGTACTATCCTTCAAACATCCTCCGAGAAATCGTCTTTGTCATGAATGCCCTTATCACAATAGCCAGTATTGGGATTATCCTCCTGGCTTTCGGGCTTATCGGTATTTTGTCAAAAAAACTGACCAGCCCATTGCTCGCAATGAAGGAAGCCACTTCTAAAATGTCCTTGGGAAAGTATATGCAAACGATTCCTGTCAAAGGCGAGGATGAAGTAGCCCAACTTGGCATATCTATCCAGAAGTTGGGTGAACAACTTCAATACTTTGAAGATAGCAGGAATGAATTCCTGGCTGCTGTATCCCATGAACTTCGGACTCCCTTGACATACATCAAAGGGTACAGCGATGTGTTGAAAAAAGGAATGGCAAATAGCGACGAAGAAAAAGAGGAGTACTTATCAATCATAAATAAAGAGGCACAGCGGCTATCCATCATGATTAATGACCTGTTTGAAATGAGCAAGCTTCAGGTGGGGAAATTCGAACTGGATAAAAGGCCGGTCAACCTAAATGAGCTAATTAATAAAACAGCTACGAACCTAAGACCTGAAGTGGTAAAAAAAGGACTGAAGATCACTCTTGTACTTGAGGACGGACTATCAAAAACAAAAGTAGATAAAGAGAGAATGGAGCAGGTTTTCTACAACCTGCTTGAAAACGCGGTGAAATACAGCACTGAAGGCGAAATTACCATTCGATCCTCGACCAAAAAGGACCTTGTTGTTGTAGAAATCTGTGATACTGGGGAAGGAATACCTGAGCCTGAACTTTCCCGAATTTGGGATAGATTTTACCGGGTGGAACGATCAAGGGGAAGGAAAACTGGAGGAACAGGTCTTGGACTCTATGTGGTGAAGCAAATTATCGAAGCCCATGGTGGACAGATTCAGGTTAACAGTAAGCTGAATGAAGGAACTGTTTTTACCATCTACTTAAAAACTTCCAAGGAGAGAGTCGAATGAACAAAATATTGATTGTTGACGACGAGGCACAAATGAGAAAGCTGGTTAAACTTTATCTGCTTCAGGAAGGCTATCAGGTGGAGGAAGCAGAGGACGGACAGGAGGCAATTGACATGCTTCGAAAGGATGACTACGATTTGATGATCCTGGATGTAATGATGCCTATGATGGACGGGTGGGAGACAATACAGCATGTCCGCAAAATGTCTGACTTGCCGATTATCATGCTTACTGCTAAGGGTACTGTCCAGGACAAAGTTACGGGCTTATCAACAGGGGCGGATGATTACGTTGTCAAACCTTTTGATGAAGCAGAGCTGCTAGTAAGGGTCAAAGCACTCCTAAGGAGGACCGGCCATTCCAATTCTGGAGAGAACATCTTGAAGTATCAGGGGATGGTTATTGACCTCATCTCGAGGGAAGCAATGTATGAAGGGATGAGAATCAACCTGACACAGACTGAATTCGACATTCTCACAGCACTAATCGAGCACAGGGGAAAAGTCTTATCAAGAGAACAACTTGTGGATTTGATTTGGGGAATTGAATTCATGGGTGAGGACCGGACTGTGGATTCGCATATTAAGAACCTTCGTGAAAAGTTGCAAAAAGCTGGAGTGGATAAGTCTATTGTTAAGACAGTTTGGGGTATTGGATATAAAATGGAATAGTGGTGATGAAAAATGAAGCGTTTATTGCCGATTATCATAATGACATTTGCCACCATAACAGGTTTGTTTTTCCTGTTTTTCGTAGTCAGAATGATATGGTTCCCGCCAAATTCCATGGGGATGATGATGGGAAGGCAAATGATGTACCATCATATGCGTTTCTGGTTCGGTCAGGCTTTTTGGCTGTTCCTTATATTGCTTGGAATCGGATTATTGCTGTGGATGGTGATCAACCGCATTAATCGAAAAAAATAAGTAGTCATAACCCTTTTATGCCTTCCTTGTTCCCTTCAAAAACAAGGAAGGCTGTTTTATTTTCTATAGCAGTGGCCCTTAGTGTATCAGCCAATAAGTAAATTCCATATTTATTAATTTCAATTTAGGCATGAGGCAAAGAATTTTGGTATCGCATCAACGGGTCAAACCACATTTATCAATATTTAGTGAGATCAAGTTCTTATATTCATAATTGAAAATGAATTAACTTACTTACTCAACTACGATAATCCCGACCATTCCATTCTCTCTATGCCCTGGCAGGGAACAATAAAACTCATATGTACCAGTTTCAGTAGGAGTAAAAGAAATGTTGCCCTCCTCATGTGGATTAGCATGTAAATGTAGTCCATCTCCATGTGAATCATGTGAACCATGGGATGAGATGTTTTCCTGGTCGGTATTAGGCAATGTCGGCATTTTTACTATCACGATATCATGCTCAATGGAGTCGTGATTAGTAAAGGTAAGCAAGACTTTTTTGTTTTTTGACAAATTGATTCTACTTGGAGAATAGGAAAAATTTGAGGGATTAACTTGAATATTTATTCGGTTTAATTGCTCATCCTTGTCATCAGTAGGAATTTGGGAATGATTCTCATGTATTGGTGATTCTTTTGAAATAACCGACTCTTTATTTAATTGGTTGCCAAAATAAAAGTATCCTACTAAAACAATGAGTGTAAAGATAGGCTTTAAAAGCCAACTGGTAAAAACCCTAGTATCTTCGGTTGCTTTTTGTTGGGAAAGAATTAAATACAGGAATAAGGTAGAGACTGTAATAGTCAAAAATATATTTAGAAGAGAAACTGCTTGGAGTCTTGAAATCATTTCACCAAGCATTGCACCCATCATTCCGCCCATCATTCCAGCCATAGATCCCTCAATAACCGGGAGTATACCAAATGCAAATCCTGCAGCAACACCTACCGAAATTCCGATCAATACGGAAATAAGGGAAGAAAGGAATAAATCTCCTTGATATATAAACCCAAAAAGAATCCCAGAGGTTACACCAATATTCATTGATATAGCCATAGATATAACCATGGGTGTCATACTCTGCATCTTTGTTCTATATTGATATGAAAGTATGATGGAAATGAGAGTCACAAGTAAAAGCGTCCCTACTACAAAATAGTGAAATTCGTTCATTCATCTTCGACCTCCTTTAATTGGTACATCATATGTCACTCCAAGACAAGCCATTCTTAAAAAAAAGATTTCTATTCAAGAATAATTATTAAAATATTCTAAATATTTAGTATTTACAAAAGGTTAATATGGTAGTAAGATTATTTTTAATTACTCCAGGAATATACCGTAGCGGGGTAAAGTACTTATGAGGAGGGAAAAGAATGGCAAAAGGACAGAAAGTTTTATTTCTTGGGGTCTATGGAATGGAAGTTGTGGAGTGCGGAGGTGCACTTGCTAAGAACGTTCTAAATGGTGGGGAATCATTTGCATCTATCATGCTGTGCCGAGAAACTAGTCAACCACAGGTTAGGAATGCAGCAGAAATACTTGGAGTAAAGGATATTACATTTCTGAATTTCCAGTATGGCACCGTTGATTTAAGCGTTGAATCCAAGAAAAAAATTATAAAAATTATTAGAGAGGTTAAACCTGACATCATCATTACCCAAGATCCCGAACATTCCTTTCACGATTTGGACCCCGACCGTCGTCCGGCAATGACTTTGCTACTCGAGTCCATCGCCCTTTCCAGCAGAGATTTTGCATTAGATGAACTTCCAGGATTAGACCCTCATCCGATTCCGACCATTTACTACATGACACCGCACCATCCTAATACTGTCGTTGACATTACAGAAGTATGGGAGAAAAAAGAACGTGCAATGGATATGCTTGAAAGTCAATTGGAATTCAGTGGCATGCATTTTGATGAAATGCTTGATCAGAAAGCAGCTGAACTTCTGTATCCTGGATTCTCCAAATTAACCAACTTTCAGGAAAAAGGAAGAGCTATACATCAAGTTCTAGATAAAGCTGTTCATGTTTATCATGGCCTTGCCACTCATGGTCATTTCGCTCTTGCGGAAGCCTATCGGAGAGAAGGGAATTTCCACTTAAAGGAATTAATAGTTTAACAATAAATAAGGGAGCTGGAAAAAATGAGAAAATTAGTATCACTTATTATAATCGCTCTTTTTGTTATTACTTCTGCAGGAAACGGTTTTGCTAAATCAGAAGCAGAATCCTTAAAAATTGGAATTCTTAGTGATGAAAGCACGTTAAACCCTTATACTTATCAAACCGGTTATCCAGGTCTTGACTTAGTAAGCTTACTGTACGACACACTATTGCAACTTGATAAGGATAACAAACCAGTTCCGTGGCTCGTAAAAGAGTATAAAGTCAGTGATAACGGTTTGGAGTACAGTTTTAAGCTGAACGATAATATTAAATGGCATGATGGAGAAATGCTTACGTCTGATGATGTTAAGTTTACTGTAGATTATTTTATTAAATATCCTAAATCAAGATTCACCAACCCTCTTAAAAACGTTGCCTCATTAACTGTTGAAAATGAAACAGACTTTACAATGATTCTTACAAAATCCGATCCAAACTTCTTGATTCAACCTCTTGCAGATGTACCAATTTTACCAGAGCATATTTGGTCTAAAATCTCAGCGCCAGATAGTGAAACCAATGCAATAGGAAGTGGGCCATACATTTTAAGTGAACATAAAGCTGATCAATATTATAAAATGACCGCTAACAAGGACTATTTTAAAGAAGCTCCGCCTATTCAAGAAATCATATTTCCAATCATCAAAGATACTACAGCACTTTACAATGCATTGAAATCTGGGGAAATTGATGCGATTTCATCAAATATATCTCCGGAGCTTGTTAGCCAATTCGAGTCTAACCCCTCCTTAAAGATTTCACGTGGGGCTGGATTCAGCACCACATTATTCCAGCTGAATTCTGAAAAATATCCTATGACAGAAAAGCCTTTCAGACAGGCAATTGATCTTGCAATAGATAAAAAAAGTTTGGTCGATATCGTGCTTTTAGGATTTGCAGAAGTCGGCAGCCCAGGTTTTATTCATCCATCATCACCTTCATACAATAGTGAAGTAAAAACTTCTTACGATCCCGAAAAAGCAAAGAAAATCCTTGATGATGCTGGTTTCAAGGATACCAATGGAGACGGTTTCAGGGAAGACCAAAAAGGAAATGAAATAAATTTCACAACACTAGTCCACTCTAACAATCCAATTAGAATCCGTGTTGCAGAACTGATTTCTGAAGCTATAAATGAGATAGGCATCAAAAATTCTGTAAAAGCCATGGAAGACACAACCATTATTAGTTTAATGTGGCCTGACTACGATGTTAGCAAGGGAAGAAACTTTGATATGGGAGTATTCGGCTGGTCAAACACGATGCAGCTTTTCCCTGATCGGATAGTCGAGTTGTTTTATTCAGATCCTGCAATTGGTGCTGTAAATATCGGTGGTTATAAAAACAAAGAATTTGATGCTCTGTCGGACCAACTAAGAGCGACATTTGATGAGACGGAACGACAAGAGCTTATTAATGATCTGCAATTAATGGTAGCAGATGAAGCACCAATTATTACTCTCTATTATCAGGAAATCGTCAATGCTTATAACCCTGAAAAATATGATGGTTTTGTTTTCCAAACAGGAAAAGGGATAATCAATAAGTTGTCATTTGTCTCTGGGGAAAGAAGTGAAGATGCTGCTGGGAATAACAGTAATTCCGGTGGGGAAAGTAAATCTTCTGATGAAAAAACGTCTAATGACAGCAATTCAGTAAAAGAAAATAATAACGGGATTTTAATTTTTGGCGTACTTATCGTAATAGCAGCTATAGTTTTCTTCTTATTAAAAAGGAAAAAGAAGACGAACGATAAGGATGATTTTGATTTTTAAGGAATAAAGGATCTATCCCGTAAAAATTTTTACGGGATTTTTTCCTAAACTAGCAGGAGGTGCAGAATAATGGGGAAATTTATGGCAGGCAAGCTTTTGCAATACACAATTGTTATCTTCCTAATGCTGACATTGAACTTTCTTCTGCCTAGGCTTATGCCAGGCAATCCCCTCGTATTTTTGGCAGGTGAGGATGTTGGATTAATGTCCAGCGCTGAGAAACAAGCAATCTTGGAAAAGCATGGACTTAATGATTCCATATTTGAACAATACGTAACTTATATAAAAAATATTCTGACAGGAGAATTCGGTTTCTCCTATCAGCAAAAAAGACCGATTTCAGAGATTATTATGGAGCGCTTACCTTGGACAATGCTTCTAACAGGGCTCGGTCTTGTCCTCTCAACCATTCTAGGAGTAATGTTTGGAGCCATTTCAGCCTGGCGCAGAGGGACTAAAACTGATGCGAATTTATTGACAGTTTTTATGTTTCTAAGTGCAATGCCTTCCTTCTGGGTCGGTATGATTTTAGTTTCTATTTTTTCAGCTCAATTAGGATGGCTCCCTGTTTTCGGAGCTGAAAGTGCCTGGTCGAACTATTCGGGTATGGATAGATTCATTGATATTAGTAAACACCTTATATTACCATTAACAACTCTTATATTAATCTCAGTAACAAGCACCTTCATGATTATGAGATATTCGATGCTAAATGTTCTTGGGGAAGACTATATTATGATGGCCAAAGCAAAGGGCGTAAAAGAAAAAGTTATTAAGTATAAGCATGCCATGAGAAACGCTTTGCTTCCGGTGGCTACTGTATTTATGCTTAGTTTAGGGTTTACCTTGGGCGGGGCAACTGTAATAGAAACGGTCTTTGCATACCCGGGTGTAGGACGATTAATGTTTGAATCGGTCCTAAGCAGAGATTACCCACTGATTCAGGCGACATTCCTGATTATTACCTTCAGTGTTGTCATTGCCAATTTCTTGGCGGATTTACTATACCCTTTACTTGATCCGAAGGTGGGAAGCCGAAATGGGTAATAAAAAATGGAGAAAGTATTGGCATGTACTTACATCTAATAATATCGGTATAGTCGGATTAGGACTTTTGATTATATTTTTGGCGATAGCTGTTTTCGCTCCTTTACTTGCACCATTTGACCCGACTGAACGTGTGGGAACACCATTTACGAAACCTAACAGTCAATTTCTCCTGGGTACCAATGACGTAGGACAGGATATTTTAAGTGAATTGCTGTATGGGACTAGAATTTCATTATTAATTGGTGTCCTTGCTGCCTTTATTTCGATTCTTCTTGGATGCCTTATCGGTGTAATATCAGGGTATTACGGCGGAAAAGTAGATGCTCTTTTAATGAGATTAGTAGACCTTGTTCTTGTTATCCCATTTTTGCCTCTTATGATCTTATTGGCAGCCTTTATTGGTCCAAGTTTTTGGAATATCATTTTGGTTATAAGCTTAATTTCTTGGGCGAGTCCAGCAAGGGTTATAAGATCACAGGTATTAACGCTAAAAACAAAAGGGTATGTCGAAGCCGCCAAATCAATCGGCACAAATATTAAGGTCATATTAGGCCGGCATATTTTGCCGGGTGTTATCCCGATTGCACTTTCCCAATTTGTATTAGCAGCTAGTCATTCTATATTAATTGAAGCCTCTTTAAGCTTTTTGGGTCTAGGAGACCCTTTTACTAAGAGTTGGGGAACGATTTTATATTATGCCCAGGCAAGGGGAGCATTTTTAACGGATGCATGGGTCTGGTGGATACTTCCTCCTGGCTTACTCATCACCACACTGGTAATAGGATTTGCTTTTACTGGCTATTCATTGGAAGAAGTTATGAATCCGCGACTGAGAAGGGGGCGTTAGCATATGACTGCTGTATTAACTGTAGAGAACCTCTCGACTTTCTTTAAAACCGAAAAGGGAATTGCCCGTGCTGTAGAAAACGTTTCATTCTCTGTTGAAGAGGGAGAAATGCTTGGACTGATTGGAGAGTCGGGATGCGGGAAAACGACCGTTGCCCAATCGATTCTAAGATTAATAGAGTTTCCCGGAAAAGTGGTGGCTGGAAGTGTTCATTTAAATGGCAGGGATTTGCTTAAAGCCTCCGATTCTGAACTAGATTCTTTAAGATGGAAGGATCTTTCTGTCATACCACAAAGTGCGATGAATGCACTAAATCCCGTTTATACAATAGGCGATCAAATTATGGAAGCCATTTTGCTCCATGAAAGAGTAAGCAAAAGAGAAGCACTGGCACGGACGAAGACCCTACTTGAGCTTGTCGGTATCGATGGTGACCGATGGAAAAGCTATCCCCACGAATTCAGCGGAGGGATGAAGCAGCGCGTTGCCATTGCCATGTCTCTTGCTTGTTCTCCCAAACTGGTAATTTCCGACGAATCAACGACAGGACTAGATGTATTAACCCAGGCACAGGTGATAGCATTAATTAAAAACCTTCAGAGAAAGATGGATTTATCAGTAATCCTAATTTCACATGATTTGCCGATGGTTACTGCTATTTGCGACAAAATTGCAATCATGTATGCAGGGAAAATTGTTGAGCTTGCATCAACAGAGGATATATTGAATGATACAAGACATCCTTATTCAAAGGCTTTATTACAAGCGACTCCTGACCTGTCCGATCCTGATCGGGAAGTGATTTCGATACCAGGCAGTGTCCCTAATCTAGTAAACATCCCACAATGTTGCAGGTTTCATACGCGATGTGCGTTTGCCTTTGACCGCTGCAGAAAAGAAACACCTGAGTTCAGGGAAGTAAAAAATGGCCACTTTTCCGCATGCTTTCTTGAGGAGGAGGAAAATGGATAATTCAATTTTACTGAAAGTAAGAGATTTGAAGAAAACGTTTGTGAAGAAAACTGGATCGATTTTAAACCGGAAATTGCAAAATGTTTACGCCGTCCATAACGTTAGCTTTGAGATTAAAAAAGGGGAAATTCTAGGGATCATCGGGGAAAGCGGCTGTGGAAAAACTACAACAGCGCGAATGGTGATGCGCCTGATGAAGGAAACCAGCGGGGAAATCCTTTTTGAAGGAAGAGATTTATGTAAATTAACTGATTCAGAGACAAACAAGCTGAGAAGCAAAATGCAAATGATTTTTCAGGATCCATATGATACTCTCAATCCTGGTATGACAATAATGGACATTTTAATGGAACCAATCAATGCCCACGAAAAACACCTGCCATATGATGAGAAAGTCCGAAGGGTCAAAGAGGCGATTGAATCAATTGAGCTGAGGCCGGCTGAAGACTATATGGAGAGGTTTCCACATCAGCTTAGTGGCGGGCAGAGGCAAAGGATTGCTATAGCAAGAGCTGTGATTCTGGAACCACTGTTTATTGCAGCTGATGAACCTACTTCTATGCTTGATGTTTCTGTCCGAGCAGGTATTTTAAACCTCCTTCTCGAACTTAAGAAGAAAATGGGCTTGACCATGATGCTGATTACACATGACCTATCGACAGCAAGTTATATGTGTGACCGCATTGCTGTCATGTACCAGGGTAAAATCATCGAGGTCGGGCCCACCAAGAAAATCATCCAGTCGCCTTCACATCCTTACACAAAGGCACTAGTTTCGGTAGTGAAAGATCTAAATTACTTTATCCAAAATCGAGAAAAGTTAATTCTAGATGGTGAAGTGGATGCAACCGAAGAGACAGCAGGATGCCCATTTGTAAAAAGATGTCCATACCAGGAGGATATTTGTAACAGTAAAATGCCTAAACAAGAATCTCTAGGCACAGGCCATGCAGTATCTTGTCACTGCCATAGTAATTTACTTGAAAAAACTTCTTAGGAAAGGGAGTTTTAAATTGAACAACGAAAAGAAAATAAAAGTCGCTGTTAATGGTGGCATTGATTTCGGGTCCAAACTGACTGCTAATCAGCTTCGAATACTTGCAAAATATATGGAGGAAGGCCAGGAGCTAGAGCTTACAACCTTCCAGCAGCTTTATATTGATATTCCTGACAGTAAAAAGGATGAAATTATTACGGATTTTGAGTCGGTCGGGTTACACTGCTACCCAGTCGGCAATTTTGTAAAGAGCCTTAGAACCTGCAACTTTTGTAAAGGTGCAGAGGAAGAGGGAATGCCTGTCGCAATCGAACTTAATAAGAGAATTGCCGGAAAACCTGTTCCGTTTACCCTAAAACCAGCATACACCGGCTGTCCTGTTGGCTGTGGAGAGCCTTTGGTTAATGATATTGGAGTTATGAAAATAAATGGGAATCAATATAATCTTTATATTGGCGGAAAAACAAAAGGAGAGGATGCCGAGGCAGGAAGCTTATTTAAGGAAAATCTAAATCCTGAAGAACTTTATACTACAGTCGAAGAAATTATTAGGGTATATGGGGAAAAAGGAAAGAAACGAGAGCCTTTCCATAAATTTTTAAAGAGATTCGGAAAGGAAGAGCTAATTGAAAATATAAGTCAGGTATAAGGGGGAATGGGCATGGGTGTAGAGGCGGCTAATGAACAAGTATTGCCACCCACTGGTTGCTCTACAAATCATAGAAAGAGCCATCATTCAGAAAAAATAAAAAAGAACCTTGATTCAAGGCTAAATCGGATTGAAGGACAAATTCGCGGGGTTAAAAGATTAATTGAAAATGATACCTACTGTGACGATGTGATAACTCAATTATCCGCCATCCAATCTGCTTTAAACAGCGTTGCAAGTCTTCTTCTTGAAGGACATTTAAAAAGCTGCGTCCTAGAAAGGATAAATGAAGGAGATACTGAAGTCATTGATGAGGTCCTAGTTACCTTCCAGAGATTGCTGAAAAAGTAAGAGAGAAAGAAAACCGGGAGGGATTTTCGGTGGCTCAACAAGAGACGGCGGGTATACAAAGTACGAAACAAAAGGTTAGCACCATCTTAGCTTTAGCTATTCCAGCTATGGTTGAGAATACCTTACAAATGGTGGTAGGTTTTGTGGATACCCTGTTTGTTGCCAGACTTGGTTTAAACGAAGTGACAGCTGTTGGGATAGCGAATGCAGTTTTAGCCGTTTATATTGCTATTTTTATGGCAATAGGGGTGGGAACTTCTTCGCTAATTGCCAGGAGCATCGGATCAGGAGACATCGAAAAAGCAAAATCGATTGCCAGGCAATCCACTTTTATTTCTATTTTGGCGGGAATGATCTTCGGTATCATTTCCGTCTTTTTTAGTGAGCCGTTGCTTAAAATGATGGGCGCAGAATCAGATGTTTTAAGAGATGGGTCCATATATTTACAGATTGTTGGAATTCCATCTGTCTTTATTTCATTGATGTTCAATTTTGGTAGCATATTAAGGGCTGCTGGGGATACTAAAACACCTATGAAAGTAAGCTGGTGGATTAACTTAATTCATATTGGTCTAGATTATGTCCTGATTTTTGGCATATTTAAGTTGGATGGATTTGGTCTAGCTGGAGCCGCGTGGGCCACTGTCATTGTAAGGCTTTTGGGGTCAGCTGCGTTGTATCATCATATAAAAAAATCTCCGGTTTCTTTTTCTTTCTTTGGCGAATCTTCCAAAGGAGATTTATTTGCTATCTTAACATTATCTGCACCTGCAGCAATTGAGAGACTAATTATGCGTCTTGGCCAGGTGGTTTATTTTGGCCTGATCGTGAAAATAGGGGCAGAAACGTATGCTGCCCACACAATTGCAGGGAATATTGAAACATTTTCATATATGCCGGGTTACGGTCTTGCAATAGCAGCCACTACCCTTGTTGGCCAAAGGATCGGTGCTAAACAGTATAGGGAGGCATATGAATTTGGTTTTTTAACTACGGGGTTAGCAATTGGATTTATGTCATTAATTGGCTTGGTGTTGTTCTTTTTATCTCCATGGTTTGCTTCCTGGTTTACTACAGACCTACATGCTAGAAGCATGGTTGTAACCGCGCTAAAAATTGATGCTTTTGCACAGCCTGCATTGGCAGTGGGTTTAGTTTTAGCAGGTGCACTTCAGGGGGCCGGCGACACAAAAAGTCCGATGTACAGCACCGCACTTGGCATGTGGGTGATTAGGATAATCGGAGTTTATATTTTTGGAATACATTTCGGCATGGGGATAGCGGGAATATGGATTTCAATCGCGATTGATTTATATACAAGGGGAGCTTTTTTGTTTTATCAATTTAAAAAACACTTTAAAAAAATAGAAGAAAAAAACTTAGGGATTAACTGAATCAATTTTTATAAGCTTATTTATCGCTGTATGTATTAACCTACAATTCTAATTTTAAAAATTCTATTTATATTTTCTTGACCATCCTTTAATGGTTATTAAAAGTTATTTTAATGATGCACCCACATATACTATAGAGGGGTAATGTATATTGAGAACAGTAGGAGGTTTTGCTTATAGATATCAAGAGGTTTACTTGGATTGATGAAGTTTCGGGTCTAGAACATAATAGGGGGAAACACAATGCTTAATTATGGGAAACGCTTATCATTTTTCAGCTTACTTTGTGTACTGATATTAGTATTTAGTGCCTGTAATAATAGTCAAGTTAATACTCCTGCAAATAAAGAAAAGAATGAAGAAAAAACAAGCAGTTCTAATAAAGAGCAAGTTATCACAGTCAATGCGTTAAGTGAACCGCCTAGTCTTGAACCAGCACTGATTGATAACCAGACTGCAGGGGATATTTCAAATCAATTATTCGAGGGTTTGGTCCGATTGGACAAAGAAGGAAACATAGTTCCTGGTGTCGCAGAAAAGTGGGACATTTCTGATGATGGAACTGTTTATACTTTCTATTTTAATAAGAATGCTAAATGGTCAAATGGTGACCCTGTGACTGCTAAGGATTTTGTCTATTCGTGGGAGAAGGTTTTACGTCCAGAAGTAGCTTCACCTCTTGGCAGTAACTTGTTCTTTATTAAAAATGGAGCAGCATACAATGAAGGTTCATTAAAGGATCCGGCACAGCTGGGAGTTAAGGCTATTGATGAGTATACACTGGAGGTTACTTTAGAAAAACCTACTTCCTTTTTCTTAGGTTTAACTGCTTTCTTTACATTATTACCGATCCATGAAAAAACGGATAAGGCAAATCCAGAGTGGGCTTCTGAAGCTGAAACCTTTGTTTCTAACGGACCTTTTAAAATTGAGAGTTGGAAACACGGCCAAGAATTAATTATGGTTCCAAATGAAAATTATTGGGGCAATGATGTAATTAAGCTTGAAAAGTTAAAGTGGGTAATGGTGAATGAACAAAATACTGAATATGCTATGTACCAATCGAACGAGCTCGATTTTTCTGCCAATATCCCAAATTCAATAAGAAGTAAATTAATCGCTTCAGGTGAAGCAAAAACAGCGCCAAGCGCAAGTTTAGCTTATATAAGATTTAATCATGAGGATCGAATTTTTAAAAATGAAAAAATCCGTAAAGCATTAGGTCTTGCCCTTGATAGAAAACTTTTGGTCGAAAAAGTGACACAGGGAGGAGAAGTTCCCGCTCTTGGTTTAATACCATTAGGATTGAGTAGTGGTGCAGGAGAATTCAGGGAATTAGCTGGAGACTCCTTGTTTAAGGATAATGATTTAGACACAGCAAAACAACTTCTGAAAGAAGGACTCGAAGAACTGGGACTTTCTACATTGCCAAAAATTAATCTGCTTTTTTATACAGACGATACTTACAATAAACTTTCTCAAGCAATGCAGGAAATGTGGAAGAAAAACTTAGGAATTGATACAGAGCTCCAAACGATGGAACGTAAGGTATTTGTTCAAAATGTTCAAGCCGGTGAGTACCAATTAGCTTTGTACAGTACTGGCGCAGACTATGATGATGCAAGCAATTTAATGGGACAATTCATGAGTGGGGATGTCTATAACTATAGCAACATTTCTATTCCTGATTACGATCAATTAATGGAAAAAGCAGAAGCGGAATTGAACCTGGAGAAGCGAGCGGGGTATTTGGTCGAAGCAGAAAAGGTTCTAATAGACCAAATGGCAATTTCCCCACTTTATTACCGTACAAAAGTTTACTTGCAAAAGGACTATATCGAAGGAGTCTATCAGTATACAATTCAGGCAATTGATTTCCGGGAGGCAAGTGTTAAGTAGTAAAAATGGTGGCACGCTAAGCGGCTAGAATGCTGAAAGAGTGTACAATGAGTACACTTTTTCAGTTGTTTTTTCCTAAAATCATAAAGGAGGGGGAATATGCGGCAATTTATTACCAGGAGAATTATTAGTGTTATCTTAACTTTATTTGTCATTATTTCGCTTACCTTTTTATTGATGTACGCGATACCCGGAGATCCTTTTACAAGTGAAAATCGTATTCCAGAGCAGGTAGTTGAAAATTTAAAAGAGCATTATGGACTTAATGATCCCTTGTTTATTCAATATTTTAAATATCTAAAGGGAGCATTATTGATGGACTTTGGTCCTTCAATCAAATGGGATAACCAGACAGTTAACCAATTAATTGCTAACGGATTTCCTGTTTCGGCCATGATAGGTATTCAAGCCATTCTCATAGCTGCATTCTTTGGAATCGTTTTAGGTATTCTCGCAGCTTTTCGTCACAATAGTGCAATTGACTATTTTTCGATGATTATTGCCATACTTGGCCTTTCCGTCCCCAGCTTCATTTTTGCTACAATATTAATCAATTTTTTTGCTATAAAGCTGCAATGGTTCCCTGTCGCAACATGGGGTACATGGAAACACTCCGTTTTGCCAAGCATTGCTCTTGCGGTGACACCGATGGCCTATATTGCACGACTCACTAGATCAAGTATTTTAGAAGTACTTTCGATGGATTATATTCAAACTGCCATAGCTAAAGGAGTGACTGGTTTCAGATTAATTTTTAGACATGTACTTCGTAATGCAATGATTCCAGTTGTAACAATACTTGGTCCCATTACAGCTACAGTATTGACTGGAAGCTTTGTCATAGAACAAATCTTCGGTATTCCAGGCTTGGGGAAATATTTTGTTGAGGGCATAACTGATAGAGATTATCCATTAATTTTGGGAACGACTGTTTTTTATAGTGCTATATTAATATTCTTTATTATATTAGTCGACCTTGCATACGTCCTGATCGATCCAAGAATAAAACTGATCAAAAGGAGGGGATAGACAATGCAGCAAGTGCCAGACGATCTTTTTGTTCTAAAGAAAAAAAACAAAGAAGAAAAGGCCGATAGTAAACCTAGTGAATCATTTTGGATAGATGCAATAAGCATTCTGAGACAAAACAAGCTTGCTATGACTGGACTTGCCATTAATATTGGTTTGATTGTAATGGCAATTATAGGTCCAATGCTGGTTCCCTATTCGTATTCAGACCAAAATCTGCTAAATTCCAATCTCCCTCCATCATTTGACTATTGGTTTGGAACGGATGATTTAGGTAGAGATTTATTTTCCAGGACCTGGGTAGGAGCAAGGATTTCCCTTTTTATTGGTATAACAGCAGTAGTTTTGGATTTAATAATCGGAATTATATGGGGAGGAATCGCAGCGTATAAAGGCGGAAAAACTGATGAAGTGATGATGAGAATCGTAGATATACTTTATGGACTGCCTCATTTGCTGGTGACAATTTTATTGATGGTCGTATTAAAGCCTGGATTACTCACTATTATAATTGCCATGGCTGCAACGGGATGGATTGGAATGGCGCGTCTAGTTCGCGGTGAAATACTGAGATTGAAGGAATCTGAATTTGTATTGGCATCCCAAGTATTAGGAGGGAGTTTTTTTCGGGTCTTGTTTAAGCACCTTATTCCAAATGCTATGGGCCCTATAATAGTGAGCATGACATTATCTGTTCCTGGTGCAATTTTTGCGGAAGCCACTTTAAGCTTTCTTGGACTAGGTGTTCCTGTACCCCTTGCGAGCTGGGGAACGATGACATCAGAAGGTCTCGTCACTTTATTAACAGGTGAAATATGGAGGTTGTTTTTTCCCGCATTATTTATTTCTTTAACGATGTTTTCATTTAATGTATTGGGTGATGGTCTGAGGGATGCACTGGATCCGAAATTCAGAAAATAACTCTTTTACTCAATGAAAGGGTGATAAATGTGAAAAAATTACTAGAAGTTAATGACCTGCAAGTTCATTTTCATTCAAAAAAACAGAATATCTACGCTGTCCGTGGGGTTTCCTTTCATGTGAACAAGGGGGAAGTCCTCGCAATTGTCGGAGAATCTGGATCGGGTAAATCAGTTACTGCAAAAAGTATTATGAAACTTCTTCCTGAGAAAACATGTTCCATCCCATCAGGGTCCATTTTATTTAATGGGGAAGAAATCACAACAATGAAGAAAAAACAACTTTCCAAAATCCGGGGGGCAAAGATCGGTATGGTATTCCAGGATCCCATGACTTCCTTAAACCCGACAATGAAGGTGGGTGACCAAATTGCTGAGGGGCTAATCGTTCATAAAGGCTATAGTAAAAAGTTAGCTCATGAAAAGGCAATTGAAATCATTAGTCTAGTTGGAATCCCGGATCCTATATATTGTTGTACAACCTATCCTCATCAACTAAGTGGAGGAATGAGGCAGCGAGTTGCCATTGCAATGGCTTTGATTTGCGAACCTGATCTGTTAATTGCTGACGAGCCAACAACAGCTCTTGACGTAACCATCCAAGCACAGATTTTGGATTTATTAAAAGACCTGCAGGAGAAAATGGGTATGGCGATCATTCTTATTACGCATGATTTAGGTGTGGTTGCAAGGTTTTCAGATAGAGTGAATATAATGTATGCCGGTAAAATAGTCGAAAGTGGAACGAAAAACGAAATTTTTTATAATCCAAAACACCCCTATACGATTGGATTGCTAGAATCAGTTCCTCATCTTGATTTAGAAAAAAACCAACAATTAACCGTGATTGAAGGGACACCACCAGACTTGCATGACCCTCCAAAAGGTTGCGCTTTTACTTCGCGATGTCCGTTTGCAATGGAGGTATGTGATTTGTATCAACCAAATAAAACCATCCTATCAAGTACACATCATTCTGTATGTTGGTTGATGGACCAAAGAGCGATAAAAGCAAATGACATTCAATATATCGATTTTCATCAGTGAGTTTATCTAAAGATTTTTTTCTCTGTTTTCTTATCTAAGAAAAGTTGATTGATAGTATTGAAATAGTTTTTTTACAGAGGTATAAATCCTTTTATTTTTTGTAAGCATTGTTCCCCCCTCAATTAAAATATCGTGGTTGATACCTGTCGTAGTAGGCGTGCTATTGAATCCAATTCTTGCTGGAGCAGGAATAGCACTCATTTCATTATTTGTTGTCGGGATATCTCTTCTTAGAAGATGGAAACCTACTTAGGTAAGATTGGCCTATTACGGTTGGTGGGACTAAGGCTGAATGTCGAAGATCCTGGTAATATTCATCTTACCTACTTGCAACTCCTTAATAAAAGAATATCGCTACACCAAGGCAAATCTGGCCTACATTCCACAAGGAGGTTACAAAAACTCCATTTTTTCTCCATTTTTTCTACATAAATAAGCATTAATATCAAAGTAGATAGAAAATGAGAGGGTTGATGATATGTTTATAAAACTGGAGAAAAGTGGCGAAATGGTTTTTGGGCTGTTAGCAGGGGAAATGTTCCTGGACGGTGAATGCGGGAGCTGGAGTGAGGGAACTGGAGTCTTTTTATGGGAGCCATTTGGGAAAGATGCGGCAATCGTTGTGTTTGAGAATAATGGTTCCTATAAATGCTATAAAATACTAGAACAAGTAGACTTCAAGGAAATTATCTTGGCAGAAAAGTAAGCGATGAAGGCGAGACTGTTTTTTAATACAGTTTTTTAATAAAGGGTTCCGTTTTTCGGGTGCTTTTTTAATAAATGACACAAGAATTGACGTATGAATTGGCATACGTCTTTTTCTTTATTTATCAAGGTTTCTGCGGAATTTCTTTAACTTTGACATAGCAATTGCCATCATTATTATGATGGCAAAAAGTGTTGTACAATTAAAAAAGAGAGTCAAAACCTCTGTCAATTTCATTTAAGTTTTGAGTATCAATATTATTGATCCTTCTTCAACTAACGGGGCAGTATAGCTTAATAGTAGTGATTATATAATAGGTTAAAATAACCATTTAAGGGGTGGGCATGTAATGATAGGATCCCCAGAAATAAATAAAACAATTAGAAGAATCTTATCACCTTCATTGAGAGAAGCAGGATTTAATAAAGTGAATTCAAGACAAAACTGGGCTTGGATTGACCACTGCATCTGGGTATTAGAAATAAGAGCCGTGGGTAATTATTTTTCCGATGTAACGGGATGGCCGCCAATGTCTATTAACGTTGATTTAGGTATTTACTACGACTTTATTCCCTCAAGAAACTGTGAAATAAAAATAGGTACTCAGGGTGAACTCTTGCCGAAACCATTTCAATGTCATTTGGAGAATCAATTAAACTGTCAAATTGATCAAGCAAGATACAAGAATCATTTAGATAATCCTGCCGAAAAAGAGAGAGAGGATATTTGGTGGGTTGAACCTGATGGAAGTAATATAGAGGAAGTCATAACAGATATAAAAAACTCTTTTTCAAGAGATGGGTTGGAATGGTTTAGAACATATACGAATTTAAAGGTAGCTTTTAATGAAATTGAAAATCAGCATAATTCATTGAATAAGTTTTATAAAGCAAAGTATTTTGCCGAATATCTAAAAGACAGTGAAAAGATAATTAAGTACACCCAATTATTTGATATGGAGCAAAAAAGAATTAATATGTAAATCATCTAAGGGTTGCATGAATCCGAATAGTACAATTATTTCTTATTGTACTAAAGATAGAGTAATGTTTAATAAGAGACTAGAATATGTATTGATAAATTTGGAAAGAAATGAGGGCTTGGGTTGAGTATTTCAGTAGAAAATAAAATTATTGCAAAAACGGCCCTTAAAGCATTTGGAGAAAATCCAAGCGTTTATAAATATTGGGATGATAATCATTCAAGCTCTATTGATATTCTCTCTGTAAAGTCTAGAGAGTTAACCGATGTAGTTTTAAGATCCACTATTGGTCTATCAGATTATTCAATTGGATATGAAGAAGGGTTTTTACCAGTGAGAATTGAAATTGTGGGGGCAAGTAACTTTGATTGTTTCCCCAATGTATTAGCTACTTGCGCTTTCAACATTATTAACTCAAAATTCCAGTGTTCCCTTGGTAGTATTTTTAAAGATGTTATTAATATGTACTTACCAAACAGCCCAATGAACCATATTTTATTCGTAACTCCTTTTCTTTGGGGAGAGGAATTAAAAACATTAGATTTTAAAAGTAAAAAAGTGGTTTGGTTGATGGCTATTCCTATATCTAACGCTGAAAAAAATTATGCTGATGAGCAGGGAGTAGAAGCATTGGAAGAACTTTTTGAACAAGTACCTATAAATGTTTTTGACTTGGAAAGGCAATCGATCTTGTGAAATTTTTAATGTCGTTGGGTTAATAGGTATAATTGTGCTGCCAAACACGGCAGTAATCTCTTATTGGACTAAAGATGCAGTTTAGTTCAATAAGAGTTGATTGTTTTCCCCGAATGCAATACGTTAATTATGAGGTGGAAATAGTGGATTTTAACGAGTTTTTATTGATTTT